>PIVS01000032.1 GCA_003353855.1 Desulfobacteraceae bacterium | reverse complement strand
AATGTGGGACAAATTGGATCTTCTGGTCTCTGTGACCTTTAGCTGGTCTGACACGGCATGGTATTCAGATGTGGTACTTCCCCTTTCCACTTATTTGGAGCGGGAAAGCATCATTACCACCAAGAGTGCCCTGAAACCGCAATTTTTTGTGCGCCATAGAGCTGTGGAACCCTGCTATGACACCAAATCTGACTGGGAAATTGTCAGCGGTCTGGCCAAGCGCATGGGACTGCCGGAACTTGCCTTTGAAACCCGAGAGGATGTTTGGAATTTTCAGCTTGAGGGTACAGGATTTACCATTGAGGATTTTGATGCCAGCGGAATGGTTTCCCTGGCAGACAAACCCCAATATATGGACTTTCATGATTACAAATTCAACACACCCAGCGGTAAAATCGAAATTATTTCCAAGAAACTGGAAGAGAATGGAATTGCTTCTCTTAAACCCTATGAATCCCCCCGAAAACCCGAGGAAGGAGAGTTCAGGCTTACCTTTGGCCGTTGTGCCCTGCACACCCAGGGGCATACTGTGAACAATCCCATGCTGGCCGAACAGATGTCTGAAAACGTTCTTTGGATTAATACCCAGGAAGCCCAAAAACTGGGGATTTCCCATGGGGATCGTGTTGCTGTCAGTCAAAACGGTTATACCGAAACCATTAAGGCCAATGTTACCGATGTTATTCATCCGGATGCGGTATTTGTCATCCACGGTTTCGGTCATCGTTTGAAACCTGAGAGCCGCGCTTATGGCAAGGGATTGGCCGACCAGAATTTCATGTCAGGGGGTATGCAAATCTGGGATCAGGCCGGTGGTGCCATTGCCTACCAGGAGCATTTTGTAAGGGTGTCAAAAATTGCCAAATAAATACAGCCCGCTTCTTTTCCAGGAAGCGGGCTTTATAGGAATTTATTAAATGGAATCCTTTGAGAACCTGTTAACGGGGTCGGACAAAGCCCTTGGGCATCTTTGTCCGGGTCAGTCCAAGGGGCCTGTCTTTGAAAAAGGCCACCAGGTGAAGTCAGAGGATCTCTGCCGGTTGATGCGCATGGGTAAAAATAATCTTTATGTTCTGGATTTAAATGAAAATCAAGTTCATGAGGATGATGCTGTTTACGAACTTGCCTCTGCACTTTCAGGGCCCGGGGTTATCTTTTCCGGCAGCCCCAGGGAGGGAAAACTTGAATTAAAAGCTGCCTATCCCGGTCTTTTAAAGGTCAATGTTGATGCTCTGGTTGAGTTTAATATGGTGGATGATGTCATGTGCGCAAGTTCCCATAACAACACCTCCAAAACTGCAAACCCTGCAGATTTCCTGCCTGCCCCTTTGGAAAATCCGGTTAGGCACCTTGGACATATGAGAGGAAAAATGGATTTCAGGAAAAACCAGGAAATAATGTTTGATAAGATAAACTGCAAATCATACCCCAAATTATATATATAGCCGGAGGCATAGAATGAGTAAATATTATCTGTTCCAGGACACAAAAAAATGTATTGGGTGCCACACATGTGAAATTCAGTGCAAATCCAACAAAAATCTTCCAGTGGGGCCAAAGCCCTGTCAGATTATCCAGGTGGGACCCAAGGTTATTGGCGAACTGCCGAAAATATCATTTATTTTTATGCCCTGTTTCCATTGTGAAAATCCCTGGTGTGTCTCTGCCTGCCCCACCGGGGCCGTGCAAAGAAGAGGCAGGGACGGTATTGTTTTCGTTGATAAGGATCTTTGTGTGGGCTGTAAAACCTGTGTTTCTGCCTGTCCCTGGGGGGCTCCCCAGTGGAATCCCAACACGGGAAAAGTTGAAAAATGCGACTATTGCAAGGATAGAGTTGATGAAGGCCTGGAACCTGCCTGCGTTTCCACCTGTACCACCAATTGTCTGAAATTTGGTAATGTGGAAGATATGACCCAGATCCGGCGTGAGCGCCACGCAGCATCTGTGACAGCCTTTGAAAATAGCGGTATTTAAGCTAGGGAGTGAAAATGGCGGAAAAAACCTGTCCGGTTCGAAAAACTATTATCTATCTTTCCGGGAAGATCGTTTCAGGATTTTTAACAGATCCCAAAGGGAGAAGAATTTCTGAACAGATTTTGCTGCTGGTGGAAGAAATTGCAGAGGGCGCAGGAGGTTTGGATCATCTTTCTGCCATTGAGTCCCTTGTGGAAGACTATTTCTATGATGCAAGCCCTTTGCCCAACCTGGAAATAGGAAAAACCCTTAAAGAAATTCTGGATGCACACAGGGAAGTTTTTCTCAGCCATATTGAATCCAGGAACTGCCCCTCCCATGATTGCGGAAAACTGGCGCCGTCACCCTGCCAGATGGCATGTCCTGCCGGGATTGATATTCCGACCTACCTGGCCTTGATTGCCCAGGGCAGGGATGCCGAGGCAATTGATGTAATCCGGCGTGACAATCCATTACCGTGGGTTTGCGGGCTCATCTGCACACGACCCTGTGAAATGATGTGTGTCCGTTCCAGGATTGATACGCCGGTTTCCATTAAATTTTTAAAAGCCTTTGCCGCAGAAAGGGCCATGTCGGACAGAGCCTATAAAAATCCCGCTGCAAAAAAATTTAATGGCAAAAAAGTCTGTGTGTTGGGGGCAGGACCCGGGGGGATTTCTGCTGCATATTATCTGGCCCTCATGGGATATGGGGTAAAGGTGATTGAAGCCCTGCCCGTTTCAGGGGGGATGCTCATGGTGGGGATCCCAAGATACCGGTTGCCAAGGGAGGTTATTGACCGGGAAGTGGCCATGCTTGAAGAGATGGGGGTAACGTTTTCCTACAACACTCGGTTTGGAAAGGATATCACCCTTGAAGAGTTGAAAAAAGAGTTTGATGCATTTTTCATCGCCATCGGTGCCCACAAAGCCTGGGACTTGGGTATATCAGGCGAAAAGCAGTTTCCAAAGGTGTTGGAGGCGGTCTCCTTTTTAAAGGATGTGGCCCTGGGGGATCACCATTCCCCGGGGAAACAGGTGGTGGTGATCGGCGGCGGAAACGTGGCCATAGACGCAGCAAGGACCAGCCTGAGGCTGGGGGCTCAAAAGGTTACCATTGCCTATAGACGGTCCCGGAACCAGATGCCGGCGGACAGGGATGAAGTGGAACAGGCCGAAGAGGAGGGAATTGAATTTGCTTTTCTGACCATTCCCACTAAAATTGCAGGGGAGAACCAGACCATCACGGGCCTTGAATGCATTAAAGCCGAGCTGGTCAAAAAGAAAGATTCGGACAGGGTGGCCCCGGTGCCCATTGATGGTCAGGAATTTACCATCCCGGCGGATGCTGTGATCTCTGCCATTGGCCAATATGTGGATGATGATGGAATGGAAGCCTTTGACAGGATGAACTGGTCCCGGCGGAAAACCATTGAGGTGAACCATGCCAGTATGGAAACATCCATGCCAGGCGTCTTTGCTGCCGGGGATGCAGTTTCAGGGCCTGCCACGGTGATCGAAGCCATTGGGGGGGGCAAGCGGGCCGCCGACGCCATTGACCGCTATCTCAACAATATTCCCCAGCCGAGAATGCCCAGAATTCCTGTTCGGTACACCATTGAGCCCCCGGTTGAAATGAGTGCCAGCCGGAAAATGACCTTGAAATATCCTGAGATGTCAATGTTGAATCTGGACCGGCGGCGAACCACTTTTCAGCAGGTGGAACTGGGCTATGACGAGCAAAGTGTCCGCCAGGAGGCAGCTAGATGCCTGCGGTGCGATATCTGCCGGCGCTGCGGTAAATGTGTGGAAATCTGCCGGGATAAGATGGGGATAGATGCCCTGAAACTTGGGTATATGGATTTTGACTCTCCGGTTGAAACCGATTTTCGGGCCACGGCAGAAAAATGTATTACCTGCGGGGCCTGTGCGGCAAATTGTGAAAACAAGGCCCTTGTGATTGAGGAAAAAGAGGGGCAGAGGCGCTTGAAGCTGTGCGGCACCATATTGAACAGCCAGGCCATCCAGAATTGTGAACAATGCAATGCCGTTCTGCCTTCTGCCGAGTATCACAAGTTCATTGCCAATAAAACCGGTAATGTTACCAGGGTAACCGAGAAACGCTTGCTGTGCAATGACTGTCAGCGCAGGCTGGGTGCAAGTATAAATGGTGTGATACCGCCAAAATAAAGGAAAATAGGATGGAATTCCAAAGAGGCGATAAAATAGAAGTGTTTAAAAAATCAAATGATGAAGCCTGGGAACCCTATATGGACGATTTTATCGGGTGCCACGGGTTTGTCACAGACCCGGATATGGTTATCAATGATCCCGATGCTCTGATTGAAGTCAGCCTCCAGGGAAAAGGGACCCATCGGCTGCCCCAGGATTGTTTAAAACTGCTCGTTTGAAATAAAGGAATGAAAAGTCATGAAGGTGAAAGATCTTTTGGAAGATTGCAGCGGGTTTTTTCATACCCTGGAGGAGGAGCAGACGGTTGAACAGGCCCTTCAGCTTATGTCCGGCTTTAACCTGTCTGCTCTGGTGGTGATGGGCAACACAGTCACCCGGGGTATTTTCACAGAGCGGGATCTGGTTCGGTGTCATATTCTTTTCCCCGGCAGGGAGATCACCACCATTCCCATCAAAGAGGTAATGACATCCAAACTGATTGTGGCTGAACTTGACGACACCATTGACGATGCCATGGGAATGATGATGAAGGCCAAGATCCGTCACCTGCCCATTGTGGGCCAGGGCCAGGTCATGGGGATGCTTTGCCTTGAAGATCTTGTTAAAAATCATGTGGGAGCCCTGACCCAGGAGCTTCATTATCTTAAAGATTATATTTCAGACCTCCAGGATGCAGCCCATGATTGAGATAAAAATTAATGACAGAAAAATTTTAGCAAAAAAGAACCAGACCATTCTTGGTGTGGCCAGGGAAAATGGGGTTAAAATTCCCCATCTATGTTTCCATCCTGCCTTAAAACCATCGGGATCATGTAAGCTCTGCGGTGTTGAGGTGGGATCGCCTTCGGGCAAGCAGGTGGTGATGCTCTCTTGTATTCTCAAGGTAAAAGAGAATCTTGAAATAAAGACCGAGTCCGAGCTTGTGGACATTCACCGGGAAAAGGCCTTTAATAAACTTTTGCAGATGGCACCGGATTCGATCCGGATCAGGAATCTTGCAAAGGAGTTTGGGGTAACGGTCACCCCCCCTCCAAATGGTTGTATAAGGTGCAGGCTCTGTATCCGGGTCTGCAATGAAATTGTAAAAGCCCGGGCTTTAAAAATGGTGAAAACCCAAGAGGGCAGCCAGGTCATGCCCGGGGAAGGAACCTGCATCGGGTGCGGAACCTGTGCCAATCTTTGTCCCACCAACACGATTCATATAGATGATCATGACAGTGTCAGAACCGTTTCCATAAAGGACAGGATCATAGGGCAGCTTCCCCTTGAATGGTGCGAGGGATGCGGGAAAATGTATGCCACTGCCAATTTTTTGAAACATGTGGCCCAAAGCACCAGCAGTCATCCGGATACAAAGGAACATCATCACCTTTGTTCTTCTTGCATAAAGCTTATGTCAAACAGGGCGACAACTGAAAGAGAGCACTTAACAAAATGATCCTGGCTGTATTAAAATCTGTTTTTATAGGTCTGGGCCAGGGATCTGCCGCGTTTGTGGCGGTTAATTTGACCGGAACCTTTAAAAAAATAGGATTTACCCTTACTGGATATGATCTGCTTGTTTATATTCTTGTATCAGGCATTACAAGTTATCTGGAGCCCGGCCGGCTGTCAGATATTTTAATTTATAGAACTTTTTAAGGAGAAAAAGATGAAAAAACGTATTACCTTTTTTATGGCATTGTTGCTGGTTCCGCTGTTTTCAGCCGCCGGTGCCATTGCCGGTAGCACTGTCTCATCCACCGTCTATAAGGCAGGGGATGTGGTTGAAATCAAGGGACAGATTGAGCCGGGGTCAGACCTGTATATTTCCATTGCCCAGCAAGAAATGTTTGCCCCCCAGGACACAGATGGTGTCCATGAAGTTAAAAAGTTCAAAAAAGAGACGAAAAAAGGTGGCTTTGATATGGATACGGCCATTGCGCCGCTCTATTATCTCATCACCAATGTACCGGAAAAATTTGGTAAGACCGACAAGAAAAAATTTGGCGGCCCCTCTGTTCTTCTGGGCAAGGGAAACGGGATTTACAGTACCACCATGTTTTATCTGAAAAAGAAATTTGCAGATGTGGATGCCGATGCCAGGGCCATGATGGGCCCCATTAAATCTGATAAACAATGGAATTTTTTCAGGTGGGCCAATGAAAATTCCTATGGGATCAACACCATTGTCAAGGAAGGCAACAGAAAAGGAAAGGTGGTTATCTTTTCTCGAAGCGTGATCGGTGATGAGAAAAGCGGAAATTACTGGGACAAGGGAACAAAAGTGAATCTGGACAAGGCCACGGGTGAGTACACAGCCTCCTTTAAATCCTTCCGCCACACCCCTCCTGACACCCAGTTTGATGTTCTTGTAAACGGTGCCAAGGTTGCCGATTATAAGATTGAAAAGAACGGATACTGGCTCACCAAAGGGTATAGATACATGAATCCTTTGTGGATCGTCATCGGCGCCATCCTTGTGGGAACCTATTTTTCCATGATCGGTGCTGCCGGCGGCATGCTCATGGCAGCCTTCCAGGTGCTGGTGGTCAACACCATGGGTCCTGTGGGCATCAATGCGGCCAATGTATTAAAGCCCTCCAACATGGCCCTGACCCTGTTTTCCCCCCTGGGATCCTTCTGGCGGTATGCCAAGATTGAAAAACGGGTGGCCTGGCCCGTGGGACTTTCCTTTGGCGTGGGTATTTTTATCGGGTCCATCTGGCTGGGTAAATATGTATCTGCCGTACTTCCCATGAAAGCCTATAAGGAATGGCTGGCAGTACTGGTGGTTATCATGGGCATCAAGACCCTGATGGAAATGCGTCCGGCTGCCATGGCCAAACGGAAAAACATCAAGGCCATGACCAAAAAATTTAATGATGAGATTGCCCAGGCAAAGGCCGAAGGGCGTTCCGCTGAAATGGGAAGTATTGAGCCCATCAAAACCGGCATCATGGATTATCGGTTTAAGTTCTGGGGTGAAGAATTTAGAATCAACCCGTTGCTTTTTGCCATCCTTGGTGTTGTCATTGGTATTGTTTCAAGATCCTTTGGTATCGGCGGCGGTTTCCTTCTGGTGCCTGCCATGACCACTCTGGGAGCACTGCCCATGTACGTGGCAGTTCCCATCTCCCTGATTGGTACCTGTTTTTCAAGTATCGGTTCTTTTATCGGGTATCTGATGACCGGATACCTGCCGGATATGACCCTGGCCATTTGTATCATTATTGGCGGTTTTGCCGGTGGTATGCTGGGAAGCCGTGCCCAGAAACTGTTCTCTGAGATGACACTGAAATGGGTTCTGGCTGCCACATTGTTCTTCCTGTTTTTCCGGTTTTTCAAGATTGAAATCTGGATTTAGATTGAATAAGCATTAGACCAACCTTGAAACCCGTGTGCTGAATCTTTATAATAACTGAATCAGCCACGGGTTTTATGTTAAGGATAAAGGTTATCAAATATTAGGAATAATAGTTATGGACGATTTTCTGGACAGGGTATGGACGGTCATTGAAGTTTTTTTAAATAATACCGTGATGTTCCTGGATACCACCCTTACACCCCTCGAGACCCTGGGACCGGGATTTGTCATCTTTGTTCTTTCACTGCTGGTGGTGGGGCTAACAAGACTCATTGCACGATTTTACGTGACCAAACGGTATGTTAATCTGGAAAAAGACTTTCAGCATTGGAAGGGGGTAAGGGAAGAGGCTCTGAAGCATCCGGACAGGGAAAAGGGAAAAAGCCTGGCAAAAAATGTTGACCAGGCCCAGTTAAACAGGGCTTTTTATGATTATTTTTTTGAAGGGCTGCTAAAAAATCTGATCACCAATGTGATTCCCATACTATTGATGGTGATTTATGTGACAAAGGTTTATACCCCCCAGGCCCTTTTAAACCGGTTTGGTGAAAAATGGGTGTTTTCTTTTTTTGTTGGCACCGCCCAGGAGCTGAATATAAGTTCTCTGCTCTGGTTTGCCATTTGCCTTATTTTTTCCTTTATACTGCTGGCCGTTCTTAAAAAAGGTTATCAAACCAGATATGCCCAAAAAGAGTCCATTTAAGATGCAGTTATTTTTAAAAGGCATGGGGGTTTTGGCCTTAGCAGGTTCGATTTTTTTGCCCATTGATGCATATGCCACCCAGCTCCATGCCAGCTCAGAAGGGATTATCACCCACCAGGTAGGTCATCTTTTTTTCCTTTTTTCCATGGTGGCTCTTATTTTCACCATCACCGGAAAAGAGCTGGATACACAAAAAGGCTGGCGCCTGATTCAGTATTCGGCCTTCTTTTTTATTCTCTGGAACCTTGATGCCGTTGCGGCTCATTTTTTTGATAATCAGATTCATGCCGTAAAAATTGAAAATATTTCCTTGGGCAGGATACGGGTGGTTACTGAAAACGGGTCACCATTTCTGGCATGGCTGTACTATGTTTTAAAGATGGACCATCTCCTCTGTGTCCCGGCCATGTTCTTTTTTTACAGGGGGATTTCAAGCCTGGTCAAAGAACAGCGGCAGATGATGGCAAAAAAGGAGAGCCCATGATCCTTTCTTTTATTCCCATACTGGCCGTTGATGTTGCGGGCTCTGTGGCCATGGTGGTGATTGCACTGCTTTGTCTTTATAAGGCAAGGAGGTTGCGGGCCATGGACCCTGATAATGCCGTTTTTTTGTATCTGTTGTGGATCAGTACCGGGTTTACAATTTTTGCAGTATCCAGATCCTTTGGTCATATTTTAAGACAATTTCTTATTCTTACTTCCAATGCCGAGACCTGGTATGCCATCACCTCTTTTTCCGGGAGCGTGAACACGGTCTCTTTTATGCTGGTGGGTTTGATCACACTTTTTTTTAACCAGAGCTGGAACATAAACGAGAAGATTTTATCCGGCAGGAAAAAGCTTGAGGATACCCATATTAAACTTATGGATCTGAATCAGACCCTTGAGCACAAGGTGGTGGCCCGGACAGAAATGCTGACAAGTTCCGAGCACAAGGCAAGGCGTATTTTCGAGCAATCCCTGGATACCATTGTTGTTACAGATGAAGAGTTCAATATCTGCGAGATCAACCCGGCAGGTGTGACCCTGACCGGGTATAAAAAAAATGATATGCTGGAGAAAAAAATGGGGTTAAAGGATTTTTTGGCCAAGAAATCCGAATGGAAAAGAATCAGAACTCTCCTTGATACCCGCGAATATATTCTCAACGAAGAGACCGATTTTTTAAGACCGGACTTTAACCAGGTAAGGGTATTGATCACCGGGGGAGTGGATTACGGCGCCTTTGGCTGCGGTAAAACCTTTCATTTTATCATTAAAAATATCAATGATAAAAAACAGATGGAACAGCAGATTGCCCAGGCTGATAAACTGGCGGCCCTTGGGGAGTTGTCCGCCGGGGTGGCCCATGAGATCAACAATCCTTTGGGTATTATACTGGGATATACCCAGCTCATGTTAAAGGAAAACTCCGGGTTTGAAGAGGATCTTAAAACCATTGAAAAACATGTGAAAAATTGTAAAAGAGTGGTGTCTGATCTGCTCTCCTTTTCCAGGAAAGGATCCCTGAAAAGGAGCCGGGTGGATGTGACAACGGTCATTGACGGGGTGATTAAATTTTTGGCCAATCACACGGATTTTCGGAATGTGGAAATTGGGATGAATCTTTTTCGGGAGAAGCCCCTGATGATTTCCGGTAATAAACAGGAATTGGCCCAGGTGCTTATCAATCTGATAATCAATGCCTGTCATGCGGTGGGGAAAAAAGGCCGGATTGAGATTGAGACCCAACCCATGGACGGTCAGATCCTCATCACGGTGAAGGACAATGGTTCCGGTATCCGGAAAAAGCATTTTTCCCGGATATTTGATCCCTTCTTCACCACCAAACCCGTGGGCCAGGGAACCGGCCTGGGGCTGTCCGTGGGATACGGTATTATTCGCCGTCACGGCGGGGATATCACCGCAAGGAATAGGGAAGAAAAGGGGGCTGCCTTTACCATCAGTCTTCCAATGGTAACGCAGGATGACCCGGTTTAAAGCAGAGAAGATAAAATTAAGGTTGGGATTGATGGAAATATCCAAAGGAATCAGGAGAAGAATCCAATGAAGGCCAATATTTTGGTGGTGGATGACGAAAAGGACATGACCCGTCTGTTGCAGCGGACCCTTGAGCCCGAGCTTTCCTGCAGGGTCACCATGGCATTTTCCGGTGAAATGGCACTGAACATACTTGGGCAGGCCTCCTTTGATCTGGTCATTTGCGATATCAAGATGCCGGGTATGGACGGATTTGAACTTTTGGAGCGCACAAGAGAAGAATACCCTGATCTGACAGTGGTCATGCTCTCGGCCTTCGGTAATATTGAATCTGCCGTCTCAGCCATTAAAAAAGGGGCCTATGATTTTATTTCCAAGCCCTTTGAACAGGATGAGATCATTTTTAAAATTCAAAATGCCCTGGAGCGAAGCCGGCTGCTCCATGAAAACAAGCGGCTTTTAAAGGAGCGTCAAAGGGAGATTCTTCCCCTGATCGGTAAAAGCGAAGCCATGGAAAAGGTTTTTGAAAAGATCTCCCTTGTGGCAGAGAGCGATGTTACCGTTTTAATCACAGGGGAGTCAGGCACGGGCAAGGATCTGACTGCCCGGTCCATCCACAGCCTAAGCCCCCGGAACAACAATTCCTTTATCCCGGTGAACTGCCCCACCATTCCCGAGCATATCCTGGAAAGTGAATTGTTCGGTTATAAAAAAGGTGCTTTTACCAATGCCTACCGGGACAAGACCGGGTTATTCCAGGCCGCAGATAAGGGCACTATCTTTCTGGATGAGATCGGGGATATCGGCCCTTCTATCCAGACCAAGCTTTTGCGGGTGATCCAGGAAAAGGAGATCAAGCCCCTGGGGGACACAAAGGTTGAGACCGTGGATGTGCGGATCATTGCTTCCACCAACCAGGATCTGAAACAAAAAATTGCCCAAAAGGAGTTTCGGGAGGATTTCTTTTATCGTCTGTCTGTGATCTCCATTGAGCTGCCGCCCTTAAGGGACCGTATAACCGATATCCCGATTCTGTGCGAAGCCCTTTTGGTCAAGCATTGTGAAAAAATGAACAAACCCTTGAAAACCATATCCGAGGAGGTTATGGATCTTCTTATGAAGCAGCCCTGGACAGGGAATGTCCGGGAACTTGAAAATGTCCTGATCCATGGTATTCTCTATTCAAAGGGGAATATCATTGGTCTGTCCGATATTCCGGTAAAAGATGTCAGCCCAAAAAAGAGGAGCAAGGAGGAAGGGAGCCATCACACCTCCTTGGCCTATAGGGAAGCAAAGGAAAAATTTCTTTACGAGTTTAACCACGATTATATAGGCGCCAAGCTTTCCATGACCCAGGGAAATATCACCCAGGCAGCAAAGCTTTGCCATATGGATCGCCAGGCCCTGCAGCAGATCATGAAACGATACGGGGTTGATCCGGACCATTTCAGGTAGGGATAGTTGTGATCTTCAGAGATCCATTTTACCGAACAAGAATAAACTTTAAGGTTTATTCTTGTTCAAAATGGAGTTTCCAGGAACCTGTGAAATTTTTTCCTTTTAAGGAAGACAAAATTGCATCAGAATCGTAGGTGGTACGAAGCTCGCCTTTGTTTCCCCCTTCCTTGTCGGCCAGGGTAATGATAATTCCTTCAGGCGTTTCAAGCCCCAGCCGGCAAGGTTTCTCAGGTAGCCTGATATTGGGGCAGGCGATCGCCCGTGGTTCAGATGACTGCCGCTGGCCATGAGGCAGAAGTATCCCATGCCGGCACTTGGGTCTGAATCTCCGTCCCTGCTGCCATAGTCATAAAGATCGGGAAAGCGGCAGATCAAATGACCGGCTTCATGGCAAAAGGTTCCGATTTTCATGTCCACGGGTTTTCTGCCCAGGCTCTGGATGGTATATAGATCCGTTCTCATCCCGTTGTGGGAATAGTTCATGGAATAATTATGGGGCCAGAGCCATTCTTCATAAAGGGTCTCTCCTGCATAGAGAAAATTGACAGCATCCACCACGCCTCTGTTTTTGCAGTCAAACAGCTTAAGATCCACCCCGAACTGGCTGATGGCAAGATCCAGGGCTTCTTTCATACAGGGAGTGTTAATGTAATGCGCCCTGTTTTTCCCCAGGGTAGCAGACACACCCGGGGGCGGTGATTTTTCGGCCCGCATCATTTGGTATTTTTCATCAAATTTTTGGTTACGCACCTTTTTGTCTTCCTGGAGGTGGCGTACAAGTCCCCTTGGCACGGGTTTGGAAATGGGAGCCCCGCTTGAGACCAGGATGCCTCCTGTCAGGATGATAAATATTACGAACTAGATCATTTTATATAAAGTGTTTGTGGTAAAAAAACAGTCAGGTAAACTCTGATTTTTTAGAAAACTTTGGAATTACTCAGATAAACCAGCTGCCAGATGGGGGATGATAGGCAGCTGGTTTAATTATTAGGTCAGTACATGAGATTGGGCAAAAAAAGGATGATCGAAGGAAACATGATCAGGATGATAACCCCCACAATGACTGCAATGAGAAAGGGGAAAATTCCCTTGAAGATTTTTTCCAGGGGGATCTCTTCCTTTAGAACATTTTTTGCCACTCCGTAGACCACATAGACATTTATGCCAACAGGCGGGGTGATAACCCCCATTTCAGTGACCATGACAATGATGATTCCAAACCAGATGGGATCAAACCCAAGTTCCATGACCACGGGAAAGAAAATGGGCACGGTCAGGGTGACAAAGGCCAGGGCATCCATGAAGCAGCCGCCTATGAAGTAAATCCCGATGACCACGCCCATAACCAAAACAGGGGACATCTCAAGGCCTGCCACCCAGCCTGCTATTTCAAAGGGGATCCGGGTAACGGCCAAAAATTTGCCAAAGATCACGGCACCTGCAATGAGCATGAGGACCATGCAGGAGGTTCTCAGGGTTTCCATCAGGGATTTGACAAAGCCTTCCCAGGTGATCTGCCGCCTGACAAGGGCAATGAGGAGCACGCCAAAGGCACCGATGGCAGCCGCTTCCGTGGGGGTGAAAAGTCCGATGAAAATTCCGCCGATGACCAGGGTGAAAACGACCAGGGTTTCGCCGAGACCCAAAAGGGTCTTGAATTTTTCAGGCCAGGAAAATTTTTCTCCGGGAGGGCCCTGTTCCGGGGAGATCCGGCAGCGGATGTAGATGCAGATGATAAAGAGCAGGGTTACCAGAAGGGCGGGGAAAATCCCTGCCACAAACAGGGCACCAATGGATTGTTCCGTGAGGATCCCGTAAATGATCAGAACAACGGAAGGGGGCATGATCATGCCGATTCCACCGCCCGAGGCCACCGATCCTGTGGCAAGTTCATCATCATAATTGTAGCGTTTCATTTCAGGCAGGCCAACCGTTGCCATGGTTGCTGCCGTGGCAGGACTGGACCCGCAGACTGCGCCAAAGGCGGTGCAGGCGGTGACCGTTGCCATGGCAAGACCGCCCCTTACGCTGCCCAAAAATTTGTAGCCGGCGTCATAAAGTCGTTTACTGATGCCGGAGTTGAATCCCAGCTGACCCATGAGGATGAACAAGGGAATAGTCGTCAAATCATAGGAGTCAAAGGTTTCGTATATGTTCCTGGATAGCAGGACAAGTCCGGCATCTGTGCTGATCATGCAGGAAAATCCTACAAAGCCAACCGAGGCCATGACAAATGCCACAGGCATCCGTGTAAAGAACATGAGAATCATAATGATAATACCGGTGATGCCAATAAAAGTCGGGCTCATTTTGTTTTCAACTCTCTTAATTGCTTGATATTGCCAAGGATCGTCTCCAGGATGGTCACAGAAAAAATCAACATACCGAATGCGAGCAGGTATACGAGATAGTAAATGGGAAACTCCAGATTCATGGAGACTTCACCTGTTTCATGGATGTCCTTGGCATAGATAAACATTTGCCAGGTGATCAGGCTGAAAAGGATAAGGCTCAAGCTTCTGGTGAAGATGTCGAACCCTATTTGGGCTTTCTTTGACAAGAGACGGACCAGTATCTCTACCCCTACATGGCCGTCCACCTTATAAGTATAGGGAAGGGCTGCTGCCACCACAATGGTTGCCAGAAATCCCACCAATTCCACTGAGCCGAATATGGGGTGCTTGAAAAAACGGCCGATGACATCCATAACCGTTAAGAGCATCATGATGGTCAGGGCAATTGCACCGATAATTTTCAGAAAACCTGAAAATTTGTCCAGGGCCGTAAAAATCATTTTCATAGAAAATCCTGATTCATTTCTCTTTTTTAATGTCAATTGCCCTGTCCAATGACCAGTAAAGGTCATTGGACAGGGGGGGGGGGAACTAGGAATCTGTTTACATCAGTTTTCTGATAAACTCTACAACCGCTTTTCCATCAACGCCTTTTTTGGAGGCTTTTTCTATATATTCGTCAATGACCGGGGCAACCGCTTCCTGCCATTTTTTGGACTCTGCATCGGAAAGGGTGACCACTTTCCCGCCCTTGGATAAAAAGAATTCCAAGCCTAATATATCCGCATCATCCCAGGCTACCCCGTGTTTCATTGACCATTCCGCATTGATTTCTTTGATAATTTTTTGTTGTTCAGGGGTAAGACCTGCCCATTTGTCTTTGTTCATGAATACGGCAAATGTGGTGGTGTAGGATGTGGGAAAGTCCTGGACCACAAAATGAACCACTTCACCCAGTTTCCATCCCTTGTTGGATTCAAGAGGATGGGAAGATCCGTCTACCACGCCTTTTTGGAGCATCTGGTAACATTCTCTCATGGATTTACCCACCGGGGAAGCACCCAGGGCTGCCTGGACACGACCACTGGTTCCGGTACCCCTGACTTTTAGACCTTTGAGGTCACCAAGGTTTGTCACTTCTTTTTTGCTGGTATGGATCAATCCTGGTCCATGGGCATGGACGAACATCATGGTGGTATCATTAAATTCCTTGGGTTCAAATTTGTTTAATACTGCGTTGGCAACGGCTGTTGCCTGGACGCCGCTTGAATAGCCCATGGGAAGATCAATGGCAGAGGCAACAGTAAACCGTCCCCGTGAATAGGCAAGCACTGTCATGCCGATATCTGCGATTCCCTGAACAACACCGTCATAGGTTTGGGGTGCCTTGGTCAAAGTACCGGCCGGGAAATAATTGATGGTGATTTCTCCGCCTGTTCTTTTTTCGACTTCTTTGCACCAGCTTTCAGCTAATTGACTTTGAATGTGGGTGGGAGGGAAAAAGTTTGCGTAGGTGAGCTGGGTTTTTGCCGATGCAGTTATTGTAAATAATGAGCAAATGCAAAAAACTAAAACAGCCGGAATGGTAATCCTCTTCATTTTGTTGACCTCCTAATAAAGTTTGTAATGGAGCTAAAAATTACGTGGACCCGTATTGTGGGAAACGCTACTGGGTGGGGCTTAGCCTGGAATTTCACCTCCTTAAACGTTAAATTGTATCGATGGTGCTATAATGTAACTATATATCAGCTATATTAAATAACTATATTTAAAAGAAAGAAACCCTGTCAAGGAAAAAGTTGGGTAAAAAAAATAAAAGGGACTTAAGGATAGTTGATAGATCAACTAATAATTAATTGTGTTTCATCAATAACGCCTTAATTTTTTATTTGTTTTTAAGTTTTGGGCTATTAAAATTAAGCTTTTTAGATGATCCTCTATACTAAAAAACCGTGATAAAGGGTTAATTGCCTGCTTTTTCTTGCAAATACGGGATGTCCAGGGGATGCAATTGGATATAAACATAGCCCCCCCGGCCATAACCAAAATGCCTGAATACGTGATTATAATGGGTGGAGATACCTTTGTAAAAGGTGTCAAAGGAAATTTGATAGGGGGTGGGCTGGGAGGGGTCTACATCCATGAGGGTCACCTTTTGGGTGTCCGGATCAAATCCACCCACCGGGGAGATATGGGGGATATTCAACTCCCGGACAAAGCAGCCTTGATCAAAGTGGGCAATGATCAGGCAATCCCCCTGGGTTTCAAAATGTTTGAGTCGTGATAAAAGGTTCTCACGGATGGGTTGGGAAGATTCTCTTCCTCCCCGGGCCTGTACAATTTCAAGAAAATGATAATCGATTCCATAGGCATCCAGACTGGCTTTTACAACCTGGCCCAGAACTTCCAGGGGAAGCCCGCGACGCCCCTTATAACCGTTGTCTTCCATCCGTTCCTTCCAGTGGGCGGTTCTTACCTTTTCAAGGATTTCCTGCTGGGTGATGGGGCAATGGTTCAGGGGGCAGGTTTTTTCGAGAATAGCGTTGACCACACAGACCACCGAGGCAACTGAACAGGAGGATTCGTGGAATTGTTTGACATGGTGATGAAACAAGGCATTTTTTAATCGATTTTCGGTCTCTTTATAGGGAGTCAAAATAGTGTCAGCCTGATCTGCCCCAAAGGTTCCGGTTTTGGTTATTTTATGGAAATAATATCTCAGATAAAGATAATAGCGCATGATATATTTTAATAGAAGCATATCCCTTATTCATCTACCTATTCAAGTTTTATATTATCCAGTACCTATCAATATCAGTCGCATTCTTTTTTTGTCAATGGGGTTAAGCCCCTATTTTATGTCACGCACCGGTAAGGCCCGATTTGAATGGCACCATCCAGGGTGGTATTGATGAGCATGATGGTAAATTCCTCTCCCCCGTACCGGCAGGCAATATGGATTGAAGTTTTAATGATTCTCTGAGGTTGATATTTACCAGGGCCAGGGTAATATGCTGGGCAATCCTGATGGCCAGGCGCTGGACCGATTTGGGCTGAATGTCGGCAGAAAGGGGGGAAGCATTTTGGGGGAACCTAAGGTGGAGCATCCCGAGAATATCCCCCTGGGAAATCATGGAAACGCATAGAATTCAAGTATTCAAAAAATAATAGTATAGCGCCCTGTTTTTTTCAAGGTAAACCGCATGTCTCCAGCTTACTGAAGACTGCCCCTTTATTTTTCAGGAATGGGGTGGGGGGTATTGTTCAGTATAAGGAAGAACCTGCCGTCAATTTCTTCCATGTGTCTGGATAATTTGACAAGAGCGTGTTGGGAAAATTTAATGCAGTGTTCAGGGGTTTGAAGATAAAGACTGTCATTCCGGGTAAACAATTGTTCCGGGTCAAGGGGCATCCTTTCTGTGGTGTTTAAGGTCAGTTTAAATTGGTTTTCCAGGGCGATATCCATCACAAAAAGTGCGGTGTCTTCATGGGGGAAATAAACTTTTTCCTCAACCTCATCTGTTATTTGTGAAAGATGGTATCCCAGCTCATCCTTTTGGATGGACAGATTAAAATGCCGAATGATTTTCGGGTGCTCAATTTTTCCGTATTCATTGTGCCAGATCCCGTTTTTGTCCAGCCAGAACACGGCTTCTTCCTTTGGGATGATGATGGATTTGCTTTCTTTTACCATGGAGGAGGATTCCCTTTTTAAAAAATGTTTTCATTAAATGATTTTTTATGTATCCCAAAAATGAATCCAGGACAACAGGTAAATCCCCCTGGGAACAGACAGGGTGTTGACATGACCATGGGAATATCGCATTCTTAGCCATGGAGGAGGCACAATGAGACAAGACAAGACCCGGGTGATTGTGATGACCATGAATTTAAGATTTGGTCTTGCCCGGGACGGTGAAAACGGATGGCAGCATCGAAAGCCTCTGGTGGCTGAACTTCTTAAAAAATATCCGTCGGATTTTTTTTGTTTCCAGGAGGCCAATCATTTCCAGGCAGATTTTTTAATCCGGACATTGCCCGGGTATCAGGTCCTGGGCCAGCACAATAAAACCATTGATTGGTGGCAGAGCAATCTGATCTTTTTTTGCCCGCCATGGCAGTGTCTGGAACAAAAGCACTATTTTTTGAGTGATACCCCGGATGTGACATCCAAATTACCGGGTTCAAAGTGGCCGCGGCAATGTGTGATCGGTTTGTTTCAAAAAGAAAAAGAGAAAATTATAGTGGTCAATACCCATTTTGATTTTGATCTTTTTGTCCAGGAAAAAACCGCCGAACTGGTCATGGGCTTTTTGTCGGAATTTCCCGCTGGCCTGCCAAGGGTTATCCTGGGCGATTTCAATGGCAATCCGGGCTCCCCGGCCCACATTTTTTTCAAAGCCCGGGGGTTTGACGGGGTGTTTGATAATGAAGCTGTCACCACCTTTCATGGATTTGAGGGGAGGGACACAGGAAAACATATCGATTGGATCCTGTGCCAGGGAGGTCTGACACCCATTTTTCAACAGGTAATAACCGATTCTTTTTCAAATCGATTTCCATCGGACCATTATCCTGTCCGGGCAGGGTTTGTGCGGTCTGATACACCTGGTCATAACGTTTAAGAGTCGTGGTGCAATGGAAGATTTATGATAAAGGTTGTTCCCTTGCCGGGAAAGGATTCAACATTTATGGTGAAAATAAAATGGTCACTACCATAATATGGATATGGATCATTTAAAAAAGTTAATCTGAAAGGAAAACATGTCACCCAATCCGCAATATGCCAATTGGCAGTATAGACTCCATGAAATTATTTTTGAAGCAGATACCCGGGCTGCACAAAAGAAGGTGACCACCCAGGCATGTCCCGAGTGCATGGCAGAAGGCCATGACCCCGATGCCGGATTTTGTAAACTATGTGCTGCCCAACTCAACTCCTTTCCTGGGGAGGAAGCTGCCGGATGAACCCTTCTTTTTGTTTGGAAAAGGCCGGGGAAAATCTGCCCGTGGCTCGGGTTGTTCCCGATCTATCCCTTGCGCTTGGTTCCGAGAAACGAGCTGTGCTCCAGGCCCCCCCCGGGGCCGGGAAAACCACCTTTGTTCCCCTGGCCCTGCTGGACCAGCCCTGGCTTGCCAAAAAAAAGATCCTCATGCTCGAGCCCCGGCGCCTGGCGGCCAAAGCCTGTGCTGCCCATATGGCCGGGATGCTCGGAGAAAAACCAGGTCAGACCGTTGGATACCAGATTCGCCTGGAGCGGTGCATCAGCCCTGCCACCCGGATTGAGGTGATCACCGAAGGAATACTGACCCGGCGGCTCCAGACAGATCCCTCCCTGGAAAACGTGGGGATTGTGATCTTTGATGAATTCCATGAACGTCATATCCACAGCGATCTTGGCCTGGCCCTCTGTCTGGATGCGGCAGGGGTCTTTAACGAGGAGCTGCGTATCCTGGTCATGTCTGCCACAATGGATATGGGAGCCATGTCCCTTCTCATGGACATGGCTCCCATGATTTCTTCCCAGGGCCGGACATACCCTGTGATCACCCATTATCTTCCCCTGGGGGCAGTCTCCCCGGCCGGAAGGAATAAATACCAGAATCAAAATCAGGACAGGTACCGCCGTATCCGGTCTGCCTGTCTGTCTGCTGTTGAAAAAGGACTGGTTGAGGAAACCGGGGATATCCTGGTTTTTCTGCCCGGGGTCCGGGAGATCAGAAATCTTTTCCAGGACTTAAGTCGCCGTATCCCTTTGATCCCTTTGGATCCCTCCGGGCCAAAGCTTTCCCTCTTACCCCTCTATGGTAATTTGTCCCGGAGGGAACAGGCAGCAGCCATTGCCCCCTCCCTGCCTGGCCGGCGAAAAATCGTTCTGGCAACATCCATTGCGGAAACCTCCCTCACCATAGAGGGTGTCAGGGTTGTTGTGGATACCGGGTTAATGCGGGTTCCCAGATTTTCTCCCGGCACCGGCATGAGTCAGCTTGATACCATTTTAGTGTCCAGGGCATCGGCGGATCAGCGCCGGGGCCGGGCAGGAAGAACCGGTCCCGGGGTCTGCTACAGGATCTGGTCCCAGCATCAAAACCTGGGATTGATTCCCTTTAACCGGCCGGAGATCCTGTCTGCGGATTTGGCGTCTCTGGTGTTGGAACTGGCCCAATGGGGTGTGTCTGATCCAAGAGAGCTCAAATGGCTGGATTTGCCCCCCCAAACTTCATTTGCCCAGGCAAAATCATTGCTGATCCAATTAAAGGGCCTGGACGACCAGGGCCGCATCACCCCCCATGGCCGTAGACTTTTGTCCGCCGGGGTCCATCCAAGGCTGGCCCATATGATTCTTGAGGCAGACCGGATGGGCCAGGGCCCTCTGGCCTGCAGACTGGCCGCCCTGCTGGGGGAACGGGACCTACTGTCCGTGGGGGATCCGGATATCCGGCTTCGCCTGGAAGTTCTGGCAGCCCTGTCTGATAAAAACAAGCGGGCTGGAAACAAAAGGGTTAGACAAAATACCGGGACAGCACCGGTCAGGGACCCTGGATTTAATGAACCCCTGGCCCGAACCATTCTGAAAAATGAAGCCAAACTGGGAAAAAACCTTAACATTAATTCCATTGGCACCGACATGGCTCTTACAGGATCTGTGCTGGCCTTTGCCTGGCCCGAGCGGGTGGCCAAGAAACGAAACAACAAGGATAATTCCTTTCT
>PIVS01000945.1 GCA_003353855.1 Desulfobacteraceae bacterium | reverse complement strand
AAAGGGCAAAAGGGGGAAATAGCCGTCCACGCCCATGCCGACCTCCTGGTGCTGGATGGGGATACCCTTGAGATCAGGGATGTCATTGCAAAGGGGCAGCTCATGATGAGAAATAAAAAACTAGTGAAAAATGGGTATTTTGAATAATTTTACCAGGTCGATTGGATTAAACAAATTGAATTAAACCGATTGGATCAAACCGGGCCTATCAGGGTAGAGAAGAAAATGATTGTATATTTTAATGAACAGTTCATGGATAAAGAAAAGGTTTGTATCTCACCCGATGACCGGGGCTTTTTGTTTGCAGACGGCCTATACGAGGTGATCAGAAGCTATAAAGGATTTCTTTTCAGGGCCAAAGAACATCTGAATCGTCTCAGCTATGGAGCCGTCCATTTGAAGCTTGGGAGGACCGATTTTTCAGAGCTGGAAGAGATCGCAGAGGAACTCATCCTGAGAAACGGCCTTGAATTGGAAGATGCCACAATCTATGCTGTTGCCTCAACCTTTGATCCCGGGCCGGCCGAGAAAAAAAGGGAAAAGGGCATTCACATCATCACCATTGCAGACACCCGATGGGCCAGGTGCGACTTGAAAACCACCGCCCTGACCCCCAATGTTCTGGCCAACCAAGCTGCCGTTGAAAATGGGGCCCAGGAAGCCATTTTCATCAGGGACGGGGTCATGCTGGAGGGCACGCATTCCAATTTTATGGCCGTGTTTGACAATGTTCTTGTCACAGCCCCATTGTCCAATTATATTCTGGGAGGCATCACCAGAAAATTTATTTTTGAACTCTGTGCCAGTCAAAACATAAGGGTGGAAGAACGGCCCATATTTGAAAAAGATATCCACCTGGCCACGGAGATGATGATCGTGGGCACAACCACCAAGGTCACTTCCATTGTCAGGATGAATGGCACCCTTTTCAGGGACGGCAGACCAGGGCCCGTCGCCAGGGCTCTTCAGGAAGCTTACAATAGTGAGATAGAGATTTTAAATATGGGATGATTTTAAATGATGTCATTATTGAAAATATGCTTTCATGGCGGCATTCAGGCTTTAATGTATATATCGGTGACAGGATTGAACCTGATGATAAAATGGGACTTGGTAATCTGGCAAGATATATCATCAGAGCCTGTTTTTCTCAGGAAAGAATGGTTTATAT
>PIVS01000395.1 GCA_003353855.1 Desulfobacteraceae bacterium | reverse complement strand
CCCTGGAGCTTGAAAACAAAATAGTGTTTAACCTGGGCACGGGGTTCACAGACCAAATGAGAAAAAAAGAGTGGCCCATGGGAACAATTGTCAGCTTCAAGTATCATGGGTTTACCAAAGCAGGGATACCCAGGTTTGCATCCTTTTTAAGGGTGAGAACGGAGTGAATCCATTGCCCCGGGGAGTTAAAAAGGTTCTGTTAAATGCCCCGGGGTTTAGGTTGTTTCATTAAGATGCTTTTCAATCCATTGCTGAACTTCACCTAATACCTGCTCATGTTCCGGTTCATTGAAAATCTCATGGTAAAGCCCCTCATAGAATTTAATGGTTTTATCCTTTGAACTGATCCTCTCATAGAGGATCTGAGCACCAGAGGGGGGAACCATTTTATCACAGCTTCCCTGGGCAATCATTATGGGCAGCTGTATTTTTGCTGCATGTTCTGTGACATGGTTAATTGCTTTTATGACTTCCGCCATAAGACGGGCTGTGACTTTTCCGGTGTAAACCAAGGGGTCATTGATGTATGCGTCCACCACAGCCTGATCACGGCTTATTTCGTCATAATTTATTGGCGCGATCCCTGCTTTGGGCACGAGGATGGAAAGTATTTTCCCGGCAAGAATGGTTATCCTGGAAATAGTATCCGGCAGTTTAACCCCGGGTCCCGAAAGAACAGCACCTGATAATTCATTCTGATGTTCCAGCAGGTAGGCTGTGCTTATCAAGCCTCCCATGCTGTGTCCTATCAGAAAAATAGGCCTTCCAGGGTGCCAAGTCCGGATGGTATCAAAATATGTTTTAAGTGGTTTTGTGAAATCTTCGAATCGTTCCACATAAACTCTTTTTCCATCTGATTTGCCGTGTCCAATTTGATCAATCCCGTAAACCGCATAGCCGGACGGTACAAAATGATTGACAAGATTCATATATCGTCCGCTATGCTCTGCCAATCCATGGACAACTAGAAGAATCGCTTTTGGTTCTTCGTCGGGCAGCCAGTATTGATAAAAAATATTGGTTGCCCGATTACTTTTAAAATAGCCTTCCTGGTGTTTCATACCTGTCCCCTTGTGCGGTTTATGCCGGTTGTTTTCCTGTAGATCTAACAATGCAACTCTCTTTTTTCTCAGTCGCCCCTGGGGAATAGTTAGCAATCTTTGGAAGGAGTGTAAAGGGATAAGTTAGTGTTCAGGCCATCCCACCTCCATCCACCAGAAGTGAGGTGCCGGAAACCCAGTCAGACATGGGGGATACCAGGAAAAGGACTGATTTTGCAATGTCATCAGGGGTTCCCATCCTTCCCAGGGGCCTGTTGGAGGCGTCCTTTAAAAACTCAGTCTCATCTTCCCCCAGCTGCCGGGCTTCCGACCGAAGAAGAGCTGTGTCAGTATCCCCGGGGCAGACGCAATTGACCCGGATATTGTATTTTCCATAGTCAATGGCCATGGCCCGTGTAAGGTTCAGGACCCCGGCCTTGGCTGCACAATAGGCAGCAGCATTGTCACCGCCTTTGAGGCTCCAGCCTGATCCGGTGTTGACAATGGCCCCACCCCCTTTTTTTATCTGTGGGATAAGATGCTTAGACAGTAAATAGACCCCCTTCAGGCTGACATCAATGACGGCATCCCATTCCGGCTCTGCCAGGTGTGTTACGCTTTTGCGGACAATCACACCGGCATTGTTAAACAAAATATTGATCTGGGAATATTCTGATTTAAGGGTATTCGCAATATTAATGCAATCAGCCTCACAGGTTACGTCACAGCTTAAAAACCTTGCCTTAAATCCGTCTTCCCTGATCTGGGAAGCGATCTTCTCTCCCTGGTTCCCATTGATATCCAGGATCACCACATCAGCCCCCATGTTGGCAAATAATTGGGCTGTGGCAGCACCAATTCCTGCGGACCCGCCGGTGATCACAGCTACTTTGCCTTCAAGGGAAAGCATCTCTTTTATTAAATTTTCCATTTATGTTATCCCATGGTTTTTGTTCATTTTATATCATAGAACTATTAAAAATTAGCATATGAAAAAACTGTGTATGCCCTGGCCGTTAATTTGCAATATCAATTTTTGTAAAGCCGGGAAGACCGTAGAAGATCTGTCAAACAAGTTTGCCCCTTCTCTCAGCTGTTGCCCAGGATAAACAGATGGCTGTATCCTAATTTGATTTCCAGCAATTGTCCAGGTTCCATGCCGAGATAGTGGCAGATCATGACCCGGATTACCCCGCTGTGGGTAATGACAAGGGTGGGGCCTTTGACCTCCCGGCTTAGATTTTCAAAAAAAGGGGAAACACGGGTTTTGAGATCATTGAAACTTTCTCCACCGGGTGGTTTAAAGGATTCAATTTGCTCCCCCCTTTGCTGAAAAAGCTCGGGCCGGGTTGCCCGGATATGATCAAAGGACTTCCCGTCCCAGGTTCCCATGTTGATTTCATTGAGCCTTGCATCAACACTGATCTCTTTTCCAGGGCAAATGAGGGCTGCCGTGTCCCGGCATCGCACAAGATTACTGGAATAAATTTGATCAAATTGGGTATGGGCAAAGGCGTTTCCCCAGAACCGGGCCTGGCTAACCCCTGTCTCGTCCAGAGGGATATCTGTCTGGCCGATGAAACGGCGGGTTTTGTGACCTTGTATCTGCCCGTGGCGCAGCAGGAACAGGTGGGGCCTCCCATTGGAGAATTGTTTGGACGGATTGGCCTGCAGCGGCTTCGATCCGGGCCTGAATTTGTTGAGTATCTTCATATCGTTGAAAAATCCGGGTTTCGGCCCCAGGGACCTGTTTGATTTTGTCAGTAAATCGTTGGGTATAATCGGGTTCCACCCGGCTGCCGTTGCAGATTTTGTCTGCAAAATAGACAATTTGCTTTTCTGTTATTTGCTCACCGGGCTCTATGGTCATATGTTCGGCCACAATTTCGGCCACACGGGGAAATCCCAGATTTTTGAGAAGGGTGCTTGCGGCCAGGGCATGGTTTTTTTCTTTCCGTTTGATATCATGGAGCAGGGCGGCAGCCTGTATCAGATTTTTGTCCAGACTTATGGGCAGAGGTGCTTTGCCCTTTGTACCCAAGCCCTTTTCAACGGCCCGGGCAAGTTTTCCGGCAACCTTAGACACAATTGCCAGGTGGGACTGGATGGCAGTCTCCCCGGGAAGAAGAGACTGAATAATGGATCTGCATTCCTCTTGGTCGGGTATGTCCAGGTGCTGGTATTTATCGGCCAGCGCGCAATAGGCTTCTTTGGTGTCTGCATCCAGAAGGGTGCCCCGGTCGTGGACGGGCTGACGGACCAGGCAATTTTTTTGGGAGAGCAATAGGTCCCTTAAGGTTGAATCCGGGTCCAGGTTGATGATCCTGGGGATCATCCGGGCCGGGATCAGGGGGGGGTGGCCAGCCATTTTGGTAAACTCGGGAATGATGATGTTTTCCCCTGCCTTTTCAAAGGCCGATACCAGGGCCTGGATGGTGCCGGGCCGGATGGCCGGGATATCCACGGGAGCCAGGAAAAAACCTTTGCTTGATTGGCTGACCCCTGCCGCTCCTTTTTGGATGGACCCCAGCATGCCCGTCTCAAATCCTTTGTTAAATACTGGCCTGGCTCCGGCCTTTTGGATGATCGGTTCCAGGAGGGAGTGGTTATGGCCGGTGACCACCAGGATATCCCGGATGCCGCAATCTTGAAACAGGCCGATCACCACCTCCAGCATGGTGAGTTTCCCAAATTTGAGCAATGGCTTGAATTGGTGCATGCGGGAGGAAAGCCCCGCAGCCGGTATTACGGCGGACAGGGGCAAGGCCTGGGTCCGGGTCATTGTTTTTGGGCCCTGACCCGGATGATTTCACCGATGATGCTTACGGCAATTTCCGCCGGGGTTTCTGAATTGATTTTAAGCCCGATGGGGGAATACACCTTGTCCAGTGACTGTTTTTCAACCCCTTTTTCCCTTAGGTTGGCATAAACCTGGTTTCGTTTTCTGCGGCTGCCGATCATGCCAATGTAGGTGGCTTTGGTTTTAAGGGCCTGCTCAAGAACAGTCTGGTCGTGGAGATGCCCCCGGGTGAGGATGACAATATAGGAATTTTTGTCAATGACCAGTTTTTTATGGATCAATTGGTGAAAAGCCATGTCAAATTGGTCCGTCACATGGACGGTATGGGCATGTTTAAACCGTTTTCCATTGGCAAATTCAGCCCTGTCATCCACCACAATGGTGCGGAAATCCGTTAAATGAGCCATCTTTGCCAGCTGGAGCCCCACGTGTCCTGCGCCAAAAATATAAAGGGTGTCATTGGCTTGGCTGGGCTCAATGATAAACTCTTCCAGATTGTGGTTTTGTATCACCGGTGCTGCGCCGGAAAACTGGTTGTCACCGATGGCATCAAAGAGTGCCTTGGGAACAAGGTTGGGGCCGATGATGCTTCCATCGGGCAGAATCAGGCATTTTTGGGTGGTAAAGGTTTCCCTGGAAAACCCATGAATTTTTGAAACCAATACGGCTTTTTTCCCCTCTTTTTCCAGGGCTGCCATTGTTTCAAATACCTGGATCAGGGCGGGAGATGGTTGCCCAAAGGTTTCGATCCACAGAGTGAGATTACCGCCGCAGACCATGTCCAGCCCGTCTTTCAAGTCCTGGTTCAGGATGAATTCCTTGATTTGACACTGGGGAAGGGAGATCATATAAAGGAAGGTCTCAATGACCCGGGCTTCCACAAGGCCGCCGCCAACGGTTCCGTGCAATTGTCCGTCCC
>PIVS01000394.1 GCA_003353855.1 Desulfobacteraceae bacterium | reverse complement strand
ATATTTTTGCATCAAATATTTTTTACCGGTGACAGGAAAAAGTGCATAGAGAATGAGGTCTTCATCATCCATGGCAAGATCGCCGATCTGTTCTTTGGCCTTTTCAAGCTCGGGCTCCAGCACCTCGGCCGGACGACAGGTAATGGGCTCTTCCCCCCTGTCATATCCCTTCAAAGCTTTTTTCTGAACTTCCGGGTCAATGGACACGGATGTTTTACCATAAAAACCGTAGCACAGATCCTTTACCTGGGCCGTAACCATTTTGTACCGTTCTTCCTTGGTGTCAAACAAAACATTGTTGACGGTCTGAATCCCCACTATCTGACTTGTGGGGGTCACCAGGGGAATCTGGCCCAGCTCTTTTCTCACCCTTGGTAATTGTTTGTAAACCTCATCAATTTTATCCAGGGCATCCATTTCCCGCAACTGGTTCACCAGATTTGACAGCATGCCGCCCGGTGTCTGGTGGAGCAATACATTGATGTGGCAAACAGGGACTGATGACCATCCCTTAGGGACAGGTCCTGGACCTTTACGGGATTGTCGGCTGCGGGCCTGTCTTTGTCATAATTCATCTCAACCATTTTGACTTGATTATGCTCACTCATTTAGTTTTCTCCTGAAAATATCGCTATTATAAAAAATATGGTTTGGTGACAGCCCTATTTAAACATTCTTAACTGCATCATGGTACTGGCCTGCATCAAAGTATGTCTGCCTGCCACCCCCCATAGATTCATCCGGGGGGGGGGGGGGCGAATCCTGCCTGTGCCCCTCCAGGATGCATATTTAGGGGTGCCGTATTCAAGGAGGCCGCTTCACCTGTATTTACATAGGCTGTTACAGCTGCCATGGCAGCGGCTAATTTCTTTTTATCCATTCTCATCACCTTTCTCATTCACCTTTATTTATACCGGAATATTCCCATGTTTTTTGGCCGGCCGCATTTCCCGTTTGGTGGCCATGGCCTCCAGGGCGTCTATTAGCCGGGGCCTTGTTTGTGAAGGCTGGATAACGGCATCCACATAGCCCCTGGCAGCCGCACAATAGGGATTTGAAAACTGCTCATTATATTCGTCTATCTTTTCTGTTCGTTTGGCCACAGGATCATCCGCCCCCTTGATTTCCCTTGCATGGATTATATTGGCAGCCCCTTCAGCTCCCATGACGGCAATCTGGGCGGTGGGCCATGCAAAGGCCATGTCTGCACCCAAATGCCGGGAACACATGGCAATATAGGATCCGCCGTAATCCTTACGGGTAATCAGCAATAGTTTGGGTACGGTTGCCTCGGAGTAACACCAGAGCAGTTTGGCACCATGACGGATAATCCCCCCCATTCCTGGTCGCTGCCGGGCAGGTATCCCGGCACATCGGCAATGGTGAGCATGGGGATATTAAAGCCGTCACAGAACCGGATAAACCGGGTGGCCTTGTCCGATGCATCGATATCCAGGCATCCGGCCATGTTATTGGGCTGGTTGGCAATGATACCGATGGGGCGTCCATTGAGCCGGGCAAAGCAGATCACAATATTTTTGGCAAAATATTGGTGGGGCTCAAAATATTGCCCATCATCCACAATGGAGGTGATGACATCCTTTATATCATAGGACCTGTTGGGATTGTCCGGGATAATGGAATCCAAAGAGGTATCCATGCGGTTTGGATCATCTGTTGGAACCGTCATAGGAGGATCTTCCATATTATTGGAGGGAAGATAGGACAGGAGCTTCCGGATATTTAAGATGCAATCTTCGTCGGAGTCGCAGGCAAACTGGGCCACGCCTGATTTTTCATTATGGGTCATGGCGCCGCCCAGATCTTCAAAGGAGATCTCCTCTCCTGTCACCGCCTTGATCACATTGGGGCCTGTGATAAACATATAGCTGGATTCTTTTACCATGAAAATAAAATCGGTCATGGCAGGGGAATAGACAGCACCGCCGGCAGTGGGCCCCATGATGGCAGAAATTTGCGGAATCACATTTTTTTATATTTAAGCTGTTTTTTGGCCCGGCCCTATTTAATTAAAGGAACAGTAAGCCCGCCGTCCATGAGAAACAGGACACTTGAATTTTTGCCCTTTTCTTCAAGGGCCTGATCTATGGCAGTCTGAAGATCGCCAAAAGGTTTTATAAACAACTTTGAGATAACCTCAGGTTCAACATCGGTCACCCCCCACATTTGAGCCCAGAGGCCTATTTCGGCCATTTTGGAAGCCTTGTGATACCCCAGGACATATCCTTTTTCAATGGTGTCAAGGGCATCCTTTGGCGTATTGCTTCCTCCCAGAAGATCTGCAAAGGCTTTGCCGCCGATACCGCACCGGCATTTTGCCACAAGAATCATGATCCCGTCTTTTTTCAGGGCAAGTTTTGCATTGTCAATGCCTTTCTGGGCCTGGTACAGGTCAATGTCCTGGGGAAATTTCACCACGGAAACGACAATGTCGGCCTTTTCTTCCAAAGGGGCTGCAAACACCTCATTGGCAAAGTCAATGGCAGCATGGAAAGAATCATTAATATGACCGCAGCAGGTGGCGTAGACCTTATGGTGTTTATCCAGGACCGTCATGATGGAAAAGATTTCCTGTTTTACGGTTTTAATGGCATCAATCATATCTTCATGAACCGGATTGCCCTCAAGGGCCAATGCCTTTGCTTCTGGGGAAAGGGCCAGTTTATGATTCTGTTCTATGGTTTCATACCCTGCAATACCCGGCAAAAAGGATTTTCTTCCCCCGGTATATCCGGCAAAATAGTGGGGTTCCACAGAGGATATGATGATGATCTTATCAGCCTCAACACCGGCCTTGTTGACATACATTTGGGTACCGTTGGTGGAGTTGCCCAAAAAAACCATGTCTTCTTCAATCCTGGCATCATGGACAATAATCCGGTCCTTTATTTTTTCATAATAAGAGCCGAATATTTGAATATACTCTTCTTGGGACGGTCCCCTGTGAGCACCGGTTGCAATAATAAAATTAAAATCGGTCTTTTTTAAATCATCAAAGATAAATTCAAGAATCTTTTTTGTGGGAGTGGGTCTTGTGGCATCGTTGACAATAACCAGCACCTTTTTTGCATCACTTAAAAAATCCTTAAAATTTTTACTGTTGATGGGCGTATCAATAGCGGCTTTTATATTTTTGTCTTCATCGCCGATTTTGACATCATTGGCTTCAAGAAAAGCAACCTGAATATCGTCCCTGATCTCAGCTGACATGGAACCTTCTTTTCCATAGGGTACATCAATCTTCATAGGAACACTCCTTTAGCGTATGGGTCCGATTTTATTGAGTTTGTCAACAAATGTATCAATTTGAGCCTGGAACAATGCCTTGTCACCAGCCGGGATTTGAACAAGTTGAACCCTTTCAGGATCAATCCCAATACGTTTAATTGTATTGCGAAGGCTTTCAACAACTTTTTTAGCCCTTAGATTACCATTGTGCTGGCAGTCATCATCCGGACAGACAGCAGCCATAACACCCCAGGCATTATTCAGAAAAGGCGCCATCAATACATGTTCCTCCAGACGCCCGCCACACATGTTTACAAGGATTTCATAATTATCCTCTTTTGTTTCGGAGTCGGGAAGAACCGAGGCCTGAAGCTCGGGATAATAGGACCAGTTGCAGGCAAAAATGATGGCCTTGGCCGATTCATGGGTATCTAAAAATGTGACCGCTTTTTCAATGAGCTCATCCCTGCCGGTCCCATAATTATTTTTAATTTTAGCGGCTCCTGCAGGGCAGACCTCAAGGCAGATGCCGCAGGCCTGACACTTGGAAGTATCCGTGACAACTCCGTTGTCGTAAGACCTGGCGTCATGGGGGCAGGCCCCCACACAAATGAGGCATCGGGCGCAATTTAATTGGGTTGTTGAGGTTGTTCCAGGGCCTTTTAGTCCCATCTCAACAAGGTCTTTTCTGGCATCCGTGAAAATTTCAGTTAGGGTAACCCCTGAAGAGCAGGCAGCCTCACATCGTTTGCAGTAAAAACATGAGAATAGTTTATCAGCTGCTGATTCCGAAGCCTGGATTTCTTTGGAGAGGAGTCCGAAAGCTGTGATAATTTTTGCCCTTGGGGCGTCGGATTCCCAGCCGGTATGCTTGAACATGGGGCAATGCTCAAAACAATATCCGCACCTGATACAACTTGCCAAGGTGCCCTGCCATTTTTCAAGATGTTTAAATTCTTTTATTTTATTTTCCATGGAATTAACCTTTTAATTTAATTGTTCACAGAATATCTCAAGTTGGTTGCGGTCACCCAATCTTCCGGGGCCTGGGCGAGTTTACCCGGGTTCAAAATATTATTGGGATCAAATGCTTTTTTGATTCCGGCCAAAAGATTTAATGAATCTGATTTTTCAATTTTGAATGATTCTGCCTTGGAAAGTCCGATACCATGCTCCGCACTGGTGGTTCCATTAACGGAACGGACATATTCATAAACTTGTGTAATCGCCTTTTTAGCAGAAGCCCACTGGTCTTTTCTTTTTGTGTCCATTAAAATTTTGGTGTGCATACACCCGGAGCCGCAATGACCGTAAGCCGTCATAACAATATTGTTTTTAGCGGCTATTTCATGGATTTTGCCTGCCATTTGTGCCATCTTTGAATAGGGTACCGCCATATCATCGGCAAGGGAAGTACTGGCAAGGTTGTCGTCATATTTAGAAAGCGCCGGAAAGAGTTTTTTCCGACCCATAAATATTTTTGCCCGCTCTTTGGGGTCATAGCTGGAATGGA
>PIVS01000944.1 GCA_003353855.1 Desulfobacteraceae bacterium | reverse complement strand
GCTTCGTGGAATTTTCGAATCAGTGCGGGGAACACATGTGAAGTTTCACTGCCGTAATGATCGTTCGGGCCAAAGGTGTTTGTCGGCATCACCGGAATAAAATGTGTTTGATATTGTCTATTATACGCCCAGCACATCTCAATGCCGGCAATTTTGGCAATGGCGTAGGGAGAATTGGTCGATTCAAGGGGGCCTGTCATGAGGTATTCTTCTTTCATGGGTTGGGGACAATGTTTTGGATAAACACATGAAGAGCCCAAAAAGAGAAGCCTTTTGACATTATATATGTAACTTTGGTGGATGACAGCGTTTTGAATCATTAAATTTTGATAGATGAAGTCTGCAGGGTAGGTATTATTTGCCATAATTCCGCCTACTTTTGCAGCTGCAAGAAAAACATATTCAGGCATATTCTTTTTAAAATAAACCGAGACGGCCTTATTGTCGGAAACATCAAGTTCTGACCGATCCGGTTTTAAAAGATTTGAATACCCTTCTTTCTTTAATCGCCTGACAATGGCAGACCCCACAAGCCCGGTTGATCCGCTTATAAATATTTTTGAGTTTTTATTCATTTTATTCATTATAATTAAGGGTTGGAAAACCGTGTGTCTGACAGAGATGGTCCTTTTTTGCTTCTGTAAGGTCCTGTTCAACCATTTCAGCTACAAGCTGTTGGAATGATATTTTTGGAGCCCAGTTAAGTTTGGCCTTGGCTTTTGAAGAATCACCAAGCAGGGTCTCGACTTCGGTTGGCCGAAAATACTTTGGATCAATTTCGATTATCAGTTGGCCCGTCTTTTTATTGTAGCCTTTCTCATTAATTCCAGACCCTTTCCAGGATATTTCAATACCCAGTTCCATGGCTGAGAGTTGAACAAAATCTCTTACTGAAAATTGTTGCCCCGTAGCAATAACAAAATCTTCAGGTTTATCCTGTTGAAGCATAAGCCACTGAGCTTTCACGTAGTCTTTCGCATGTCCCCAATCTCTTTTTGCCTCAAGATTTCCAAGGTACAGGCGTTCTTGTAATCCAAGGCTAATTCTTGTCAGGGCTCTTGTTATTTTCCGGCTGACAAATGTTTCACCCCGCAAGGGAGATTCATGGTTGAAAAGAATCCCATTACAGGCAAATACTCCATAGGCCTCTCTATAATTAACCGTTATCCAGTATGC
>PIVS01000943.1 GCA_003353855.1 Desulfobacteraceae bacterium | reverse complement strand
CAAACTGAATAATACCAAAGATGGCTGCCGGAAGCAGGGCCAGGATAATATTCAGGTTCATTTGAAATAGACTGTCTCCATCATGCCAGAAGGGCGCATGGGAGACGGTTAGTTTATTGCTAGTCATTGACAGTCTCCATTTTAAGCGTCTGCTCGAAGGGTCAGCAGCTCATGTTTCCCAAGCCGGATGTATTGATACAAGGGGATGCGTGCCGTACATACATAGGCACATTGTCCGCATTCAATACAGGACTCAAGGTCAAACCTGTCGGCTGCTTCTTCATACTGATCAGCTTCCAGGTAGCGGACCAGAAGGTTCACCGGGATATTGGCCGGACAGATCCGGATACACTTGCCACAGTTCACGCAGGGGGTGTCCGCTAGTTGTGGAATGATATCCTTGTCCTGGATAATGACTGTGTCCATGTCAGGGAGCACAGGATGATGGGGCGTAAAGGTGGCAAATCCCCGCATGGGGCCACCAATGATAATTCGGTCCTGTTCATTGATCTGGATACTGAACTTGCTGAATATTTTACTCAAAGGAGTGCCGATTGTGGCACTAACCCGGTGACGGGTGCCGTTTTTACCGATAACGGTCAGTATTTTATTAAAAACCGCTTCCTTGGTTTTATAGACCCGGGCAAGGGAGACAAGGGCCTCGGCGCTGATAAAGCAGATACCCATGGCTTCAGGAGTCTGGCCCGCCGGCAGGACAATGTTAAGATGATCCTTCATGATCATGGCCGGCAGGGTGGAAGGATAAAGATGGCTGGTTTTTAATACCTGAATTGTATCAAAGCTCACCTGGGTATCCAGGTTTTCAGGAATCGTAATGCAAAACTTGGATATCTTGGTCAGCTTTTTTAACAGCTTCGCTCCCTCTTTTACCTCATCCGCGTATTTCAAACTTACAAACTGGCTGGTGGTGGATAAAAGATCGGTATCTGCGCAGGTGATCACAATGGTGTTAATTTTTATGTCATCATTGGCAAGAATTTCAAAGGGAGGGGCGCCTGGCAGCTTGCGTAAAAACTCATCGGCAAACTCGATATCTTCCACAGGGCTTAACTTAATTGTGTTGTCATCGGAGGCCGGTGTCTGATCTGGTTTGATAATAATAAAGGTTGCAATATTGCCAAAATCATCGGAATAGGTGTCAAAAAGTTTGATGGAC
>PIVS01000031.1 GCA_003353855.1 Desulfobacteraceae bacterium | reverse complement strand
GAAAATGGAATTTATTATGTGACTCTCATTCAGGCTGTATTTTTTCCTGTAGAACACCTCCTCAAATTTAAAAAGACTCGTGATTTTTTTAAAAAAGTGAGGTTCCCGGTCAGGCACTATATAACAAAACCCTTTCAGGAGGAAGAGGTGCTGGCGCGAGTGAAAACGCATCTGGAACTGAAACGCGCCCATGATGAAATTGCGGCTCAGAAACGAAAATTGGAGGAGCAAAACCAGGAGTTGATTGAAGCCGGCCGCTTGCGGGAAGATGTTGAACGTATCACCCGTCACGACCTCAAGACCCCGCTAAACCCTATCGTTGGATTTTCGCAACTTATTATGCGGAACAAGCACCTCACTGACAAAGAGAGAAAATATCTGGAGATGATCAAGGCGGCGGGCCACCGGATGCTCCTGATGATCAATTCTTCCCTGGATCTGCTAAAGATTGAACAAGGGATGTATCAATTCAAACCTGATCGGTTGGATATTCTTGAGATGTTTAAAAAAATTGCGGTCGAAATGCAGCAAACGATACGGAACAGGGGGGTGGCATTGGAGGTCTTCCTGAACGGTTATCCCGTGTGTGATAAGGACACATTCTTTGTTTTGGGAGAAGAGCTTTTGTGTTATTCGATGCTGGCAAATCTGATCAAAAATGCCATGGAGGCCTCATCTGGGGAAGAACCAGTGGCCGTGAACTTTGAAGAATCGGATGCGGCGGTAATCCGGATTCACAACAGTGGGGTTGTCCCCGAAAACATTCGCGACAGATTTTTTGAAAAATACGTCACATCGAGAAAAGACAAGGTAGGCACCGGACTTGGTACATACAGCGCGAAACTGATGGCCGAAATCCAGCACGGCATCATCAGCATGACCTCGTCGAAGCAGGAGGGCACCACCATTACAATCCGTTTACTCTCTGGTAGAAATACGCAAATATCCGGGGATGCGCCATGATTATCGCCGAAGCGCCGGCAACGCTTATGATGGATACATTACGGCGTCAAAGAGTTACGATTTCTACAAAATCAGTCCGGAAGTCGCATCAGGAGCCTTTAGCCAAGCGAACTTAGCGGCTGCCCCGCAAAACATTGTCTCTACATAAAATTAGAATTCTTGCCTACTATGATTTTTTTATTTCAACAGGACCCTTAGAAGGAACCAATAACAAGATAAAAACTATGAAACGGAAAGCATATGGATATCGGGATTTACGGTGTTTATGGAAAACGCCCCCCCCCCTATATTTAAAGGTGAAAATTAAAGTGACCTGCACAAGATTTAATAGTATAAGAACAAGTTAGCAAATTTATAGATTTTTGCATTAAAAGGAGATTAAAATATGGAATGGATGAGTGATCCCAATGCATGGATAGCACTGGGTACTCTTACTGTGCTTGAAATTGTTCTTGGAATAGACAATATCATCTTTATTTCAATTCTTGTGGAAAGAGTTGAAAAAGCAAAACGCAACAAAGCCAGAATCATCGGGCTTGCACTTGCCATGATCACCAGAATCGGTCTGTTGTTGTCCCTGACCTGGGTGATGGGACTGACAACTAATCTTTTTACGATCATTAGTCTTGATATATCGGCCCGTGATTTGATTATGATTTCGGGCGGACTTTTTCTTATCTGGAAAAGTACCCATGAGATACACACAAGTTGTGAAGGAGAACACAAAACAACATATTCCAAAGGATCAAAGGCCTTTGGTACCGTATTGGTTCAAATAGCATTAATTGATATCATTTTTTCCCTGGATTCGGTTATCACTGCTGTTGGAATGGCCTCGCATATTGAGATTATGATTATAGCCGTTGTTCTATCTGTCGGCATCATGATGCTTTCTGCCAAAGCCATTGGTGATTTTGTTGAAAAAAACCCTACCATCAAAATTTTAGCCTTGAGTTTTTTGATCATGGTGGGGGGGGCACTTATTGCAGAAGGTTTTGATTTTCATATACCCAAAGGGTATATCTATTTTTCCATGGCCTTTTCCATCCTGGTGGAAATCTTGAATATGAGAATGAGAAAAAAACGACGGCGGATCATTGATTTTTGATCGGACCAACAACGAGATTAGAGTTAAAAAATGGAAGATGTGATGATTGTATTAGATGGTGTTACAAAAAAAAATGGTAATCTGCCTTAGGATAAGAAATGCCGAACCCACTCATTGGCAGGCCGCTGGATCAAATCCTCCCGGGACCCTTTTTGCTCGATTCGGCCCTCTTTCATGATAAGGACGGTACTGCCAGCTGCAAAGGCTTCTTCATGGTCGTGGGTGACAAAAATCGTTGTGATGTTTAAGGTGGCGATAATGTCGGTCAATTCTCCTAAAAGATTTTGCCGCAATACCCGGTCAAGAGAACTTAAAGGTTCGTCCAGCATGAGAAGCCGCGGGCTGGGTGCAAGGGTCCTGGCCAGGGCCACCCGCTGGCGTTCCCCGCCGGAAAGTTCATTGACATTGCGGTTTTCATAGCCGCTAAGACCGGTGAGTTCCAGCATCTTTCCCACCCGGGTTTTGATTTCCCCTTTGTCCTTGTTTTTCATCTTCAGGCCGAATGCCACGTTTTGAAATACATTCATATGGGGAAAGAGGGCGAAGTCCTGAAACATGTAACCAAAGCTGCGCTTATAGGGTGGAATATCCTGCAATGATTTACCGTTAAAAAGAATATTTCCCGAGTCTATGGACTCAAGGCCTGCAATAATTCTGAGCAGAGTGGTCTTGCCGCTGCCCGAGGGCCCAAGCACGGACAAATGGGTGCCTTTTGCAAGGGTCAGGTTCACATCCCGGAGCATCAGGATGTCCGGGCCATAGCTTTTATTGACCTCTTGTAAGATTAGTTCGTCTGTCATTAGAATCCCTCTGTGTTTTCTTTTCTGAAATTTTCAATCATTACATAGCCCAGGGCCGTTACCCCCATCAAAAGGGTGGATATGGCCATGGCCTGTCCGTAGTTCATAGCACCCGGCTGCCCTAAGAACCTGTATATAGCCACTGGAATAGTCGGGGTTTCAGGACGTGCCGTAAATATGGTGGCCCCGAATTCCCCCAGACTGATGGTAAAGGCAAAGATAGCGCCTGCCACCAGTGCCCGGGACATCAGGGGCAGGTCAATATGCCTGAAGATCTGCAAGGGTGAGCCCCCGAGCATGGCTGCCGCATCGGGCATCTGTTCCGGGATTGACCGCAAGGCAGGCAGGATGGCCCTGACCACAAAGGGGAACCCCACCAGGGCATGGGCAATGGGAATTAAAAAAATACTGGTTCTCAAGTTCAGGGGCGGCTTATCCAGGGTGATGATGATCCCAAACCCTAAGGTCACTGCGGAAGTAGACAGGGGCAGCATGAAAATCGGATCAAACACAGAACTCCAGCCCTTATGAAACCGGGTCTCACAATACCGAATAAACAGGGCCGCACAAACGCCTGTAATTACCGCAATGACCAATGCAGTAACGGCAAAAGCCAGGGAATATTTGATGGCATGAAAGGGCGGAATATAAAAAATTGAATCAGACACATTCTCAAATAAGGCCCGGTAAAAGACAAAGGAAAATTGACCGCCATGGAACAAAGATTTGATCACCAGAGCCAGCAGGGGCAGCACACACAGCAGAAAAATAAAGGCGATCACGGCCATCACCATAGATTTTTCCCACCATGTTTCAGGCCGCTTGAGATCATGGTTTTCGCCGTCCGGGACAAAGCGTGTTGCACGACGTGTGAACCTGGTATAAATCCCCATCAGCACCAGGGTAAAGAGAATCTGAATCAGGGATAAAAAAGAGGCCACGGGCAGGTTGAACAGATGGGCGGCCTGCCGGTATATTTCCACCTCAATGGTTGAATAGGACGGCCCGCCCAGAATCAGAATAATGCCGAAACTGGAAAAGCAGAAGATGAATACCAGGGCAGAAGCCGCCCAGATGGCAGGCTTGAGCAACGGCAGGGTCACATGGAAAAAGACTTGAAAAGCTCCTGCTCCCAGCATGGCTGCCGCCTCCACAATTCGTCCCTGGAGGGTGGCCCAGAACCCTGAAATAATCCTGAGCATCACGCTGAAGTTATAAAATACATGGGCCATGAAGATTAACACCAGGGGATGGTCAATGGTAAACCCTAAAATGGCAGAGCGCCCGAAACAGGCCTGGAATGCAGCAGCCACAACCACAGCCGGCAGCACAAAGGGGATTGAGGCAAGGGTTTTGATGAAGCCTTTGCCCCTGAACCTGTACTGGGAAAACACAAAGGCGCAGGGCAAGGCAGTAGCCAGGGTCAACAGGGTGGAAGCCCCTGCCTGCCAGAAGGTAAACCAGATGATCTTTCCTATCCGCCTGGATCCAAAAATCTGGTCCAGAAAGGAAAGATCAATCCTGCCGTCCGCAACAAAGCTTTTGATACAGATGCCTGCCAGGGGATAAAAATAGAACAGGAGAAAAAAAACGGCCGGGACTAGTCCGACCATCATATACGGATGTTTAAACCTGTTTATTGAAGAACCGTGTCTGTCCATTGTCGAATCCAGGCATCCCTCTGGGTATTGATAAGTTCAGGTTCCACACTGGCCGGTGCATCTGTGATCCGGGCATGGGCCTTGAATACATCCGGCAGGTTTGCAGTCTTGCAGGCAGGAAAGACAAACATTTGAAGCGGAATATCCTCCTGGAAAGTCTTGGATAGCATGAAGTCCATGGTTTTTTTGGCAATCTCCATCTGTTGAGTTCCCTTTAAAATACCGGCAAATTCCACCTGCCTGAAGGCAGATCCGTTTTCGATCACCACACCCGTGGGGGCCTGTTCAGGTTTTGTTTCCGCATAAAAGACCTCGGCAGCCGGGCTGGAGGCATAGGAGACAACGATGGGACGGGTCCCTTCGGAAGCTGCGGAGAATTCACCCCAGTAGGCCTCTTTCCAGCCGTTTTTCACCAAGACCTCATTGGCCGCAAGTTCTTCCCAGAACTTAAGATATCCGTCCTCGCCAAACCTGCTGACGGTGGCCAGTAAAAAGGCAAGCCCGGGGGATGAAGTGGCAGGGTTCTGAACCACGGTAAGGCCCTTGTACTCAGGCTTTAACAGGTCCTCAAGCATGGCCGGCGGCACAAGGTTTTTCTCTTTGAACCACTTTACATCATAGTTGAGACAGACATCCCCGTAATCCATGGGGATCAGACGATTTTCCGGATCAAGCTTCAGGCTTTCCTCCACCTGTTCAATTCCCTTTGGGGCGTAAGGAACAAAAAGATCGGCCTTGACCGCCCGGCTTAAGAAGGTATTGTCCACCCCGTAAAAGACATCGGCAAGGGGATTGTTCTTTGACAAAATAGCTTTGTTAAGGGCCTCTCCGGCATCTCCTGATTTTAAAATCTTTACCCGGGCATTGATCGTCTTTTCAAAGGCGGCAAACACCTCTTTGCTCAGGCTGAAGCTGTCATGGGTCATGATGGTAAGGGTGGGCAGATCTTTAGCCGGTGCTGTTTTTTCCTTTTCGGGCGCGTCACTTGAACAACCGGTAAGACTAAGGAGCATTACCCCTAGGATAACCGCTACAAATTTAACTTTCATTGATCTTTCTCCAAAATAAAAAACCACTCTCTGATATACCTGATCATCAGAGTATGGCTTAACGTGAATTCGTTCCCTCCGCCGGCATTATCCGGATCAGGTCATGAACGGTCGGGGACTTCCCCTCTCAGCATGATACCATGCTCCCGCACAAATCGTTTCCTAATCTTCTTGAATAGAATGTTTGCCCATAAGTGTCAAGGAATCAATTTTCCTATAAGGCATTCCAAAATTATTCTCCTGGGACCCTTTCCAGAAATTTTTTAGCACTTAGGTTGTTGTCACTTGTTGATTGGTTATTGCTGCAGCTTATACCGTCACCAGCATATTTTGCCATGCATTCAACTTCTAAAGCCAAAGCCTTATCTTTAAAGTTTAATTGCTTTGCAAAAGAGACCAATTCATTATAGTACTGCGGCGGTTTGCCATAGGCTTTAAAAACAGATAGCAGCTCATCAAAATTCTTCAGTCTAGCTTTCTGTCCTTTAGATTTGTTGATTTTTGATGAGATAACCGCCCTATGGCTATCAAATGCAGGATATTTCCCGCCTAGGGCAATCTCATGATTTTTAAGGGCGTAGTCGGCTTTTCCCTGGGTTTTTCTGATATCGGCAAAAACAGTTCTGATATAATTTTCTTTTTTCGTGTACGGGCTTATTGCCTGCCGAATACTGGCAAGGGCCGAGTCCAGTTCTTGTTTGATTAAATACTCGTGGGCCAGATAGGCATTTTCCACCCCCAGCACAGCCTGTCTCATCTTTTCAGTGTTGATGGCTGCCTGCCATTTTATTGTCTCGTAGTTTTTTCTATCGGCGCGCCGGTAATGCTTCTTTTTATAGGCTCTCAATTCATCAATTCTTTCACCGGCAGATCCGTGAGTATCCATGAGTGTTTTAATGCCCTCGCCCAAAGCACCCTTTGCATCGGAAAGAGCACTTTTGAAACAGGTATCGAAATCAAAATTCCGGATGGCATCGTTTTGCACCTTCTGGCTTGCCTCCTTGATCATCATCAGTTTTTTTTCACGCTCAATCTTGTTTCGCTCATCCAGCACCTCTAATAATTTTAGCAGTTCCCCCATGGCATTTGGTGAATACCCTGCAGCAACCAAAATATCTAATCCCAGGCAATCAGCCTCTATCTCCTGGTTACGGGACCAGAAAGGGGTCAAAAATATCTCTGAGGCTGCAAAGCTTCCAATGGCCCCACGAAACGCATCTGAATCAACAACGGATTTGCCGGACAAACCACTTGCTATGCTTGTTACATAAACACTCTTTTTCGTAATTTTTACGATTAAATCTGCGTCAGCATGATTCTGGATGACATGTGACAATTCATGGGCAAGCAAAGCTGCAAAAACGTCTTCAGAATTAATATCCCCGAGTATTCCGATGGGTACATAGATGTTTCCGCTGGCGGTTGCCTTGGCACTCCATGCGTTCACAGCCTTTAAATAGACGTGGCCGGGGATATTGTCAACTTTTGATGCTACCTTGAGCCTATCTAAAATTTCATTTGCATATTTTTCAAAGGTATCGTTCCTTATTAATCCCAAACCGTTTGACTGTTCTTGTTTACGGTCTTCATCTTCTCCCATGGCAAGCATAGCCGTTGTATGCCCAGGATCAATTGTTTTCAAGATGGGCTGCTGATCCGCATCTGGTTTGAATTTATAGGCCATTGTTCCGATACAGCCCATGTTAAAAAAAAGACATATTGTTGCGATCCAGATTATTTTTTTCATTCTCGACACCCCTTACCCAAACCCCGGTTGGCTGCAACGTGATTGGTTTTTATGGAATTATTACAATCTTGCAGATTCTCAATATCGTACTTCTTGTTAGTATTAACAGCACCCACATCAATGCAGACTTTTTTCCCGTTCAGAAGAACAAGATAGGTTCCATTCTTGAGTTCCTCTTCAATGGCCAGTGGAATTGGAATACTTTCGCCTTTGACAGTGCTGATGTATTTCCCGGATTCCAGATGGGTCAAATCAATCTCAGTGTCTCGTATTTTCGTTATTTGAAGGGTCTCAGCTCCGATTGGTGTCACAATGAAAAATAACAATAATATAGGCCATAATCTATGCATCTGAATTTTTCTCCATTAAAAATTTTGTTTTCTCAAAACGAATAATATTATCAATATAGAAACTTAACTCTGCAAACAGGATATAGCCTGCCCAATGTCGAGGTGCCAATTCAAGATAGAAAAAACATATGGTTACCCAAATAATCACCCAGCCATATAACGGCAGCCGGTAAACAATCAAGTCCCTGAATATACTCCCCGCTTTCAACATAAAAGGGGGGAGTCGTGCTTTTAAAGATTTAAAACGCCTGGATAGCCATTTAGGGTGAATTGGCAAAGACCTTATTGATGATCCATGTGAATTTGTGTCTTTTTTTTTGAATAATGCCTGTAATATATGATGATACCTGGAATTAATAAAATAATCACATGTAACAGAATATCATTAATACCCCATTTATCCTTAAATTTACCTTTGATTTTGTCGGATTTATAGAACCCATTAAAACTGATTAGATTATCAAGTGCCATTGAATGGTAATAAACACCGGCTCTAAGTTGCCGTCTCGGGGTATAAATGACATCACTGGCACCAGTTACCTGGGCACCATAAAAAACAACCTTATCTGCCAGATGACTTTCAAGATCTGCATGGGCACTGTCCTCATTTGCAGCCGTGGGATTTAACAGATCACGAACCAGAACAGTTGTGGTGTAGGGGGGAGAGTACTTAATGGCTGAAAAGCCTTTCATCAGTACGCCTAATGCACTGTCCTGACTCTCGCCTTGATCCATCCAGACCGAATTTTTGGTATTTTCTTTCACCCCCCAAAACATCTGCATATCCGGGGTATCATTCAATGGGAAATCAGAATCATAAAGATCCTTATAGACCTTAACCGCCGGGCAAAACAATCCATTTGACGCAATTGTGTAGTTCCGTGCGACAAAATCTGTTGGATCCATAGCTATTTGGGGCAAGACAGGGATGACAAGACCTCGAAGTTCAGGCCAGAAGCTCATCAATTCACCTGGTTTTCTGAAGGTCAGGTAAACCGGAATTTTCTCCTGCTTAAATCTTTCTAGCACAGTAACCAGATATTCTGAACCGGGTTTCTCATAATTTAGCCAGAGGAAATCAATGACAACGGCCTTTGGCCGATACCTTGAAAGGGCATTGAGTATTCTTCCATGAGCAGAGTACGATATTGGCCATCTTCCTAAAAAAGAACCATCAACGGCTTGATCTGTCAGCAGGAGTACACTAATTTTATCCTGGCCTTTGGATGGATACAAGGCTTCAGCAACAATTGGAGGCAAGTATTCCACTCCGGTATTGAACAGATCTTGAGAATAGCTGTCCATCCGACTTGACAGTCCCAATAGGGTGTTCTCTTTTTGGAAAACTCCGATGGCGACAATAATAGCTATTATAAAAACTGCTTTACTAGCGCTCTTGATTTTTTTTTTGATACGTTTCATATCAAAATTCATAGTTAATGATCCACCCGTGATGAGTCCCTTAAAAGCACATGGTTATTGAATTGATACCGAATTTATATAAAACAGAACAGATGTTTTCAAACGAACAAAATTAGAAAGGCTCGTTCTTGAACAACGCTTCTATTTTGCATAAATTTTTACTATGGTAACTTATATAGATAGTATACTGATGGTGCAAGGAAAACATTTTAAAAAATGATGTTTCAATGGTCTGAGGTACCGTGTTTTAAAATCTTATTTATTAACTGAGCCCAATTCTGCTGGGAATATGTGTCACCAACCTGGCGAGCCTGTCCAAAGCATTAAAAACTTTTCCGGTTTCTATTGATATTTTTCCTTTATAAAGGCAAATGTTTCATCCATGGCCGAAAGGGTCAGTTCCAGATCTATGTCTGTGTGGCGATGGCTGATATACGCATGGTGAAAGGGGGTAAAAAAGAAACCCTTTCGGATGAGCTGGGTGTAAAAATCCTTTCGCTTGGCTTTATAGGCATAGGTTTCATCCTTTCTAAATGTGATGTAGAACATGGGGGCAACACCGGTAAGTTCGGCTCCCACATCATAGGTGTCAATCAGGGCCTGGATTTTTTCCATGAGCCGCCCCCCATTTTCCCAGATTTTTTCCAGCACATTTTCCCGTTCCAGGATTTCTATGGTTTTAAGGGCAGCCACAAAGGCGTCGCTGTTGGGGAAAAAGGTGGAGGAAATAAAGAGGCGGCTTTCAGCCTCCATCATCACCTCTTTTTTGCCTGTGACAACAGAAAGGGGGTATCCATTGGCCATGGCCTTGCCAAGTACTGTTAAGTCCGGGGTCACCCCATAGAGTTTCTGGGCTCCCCCCATGGACAGCCTGAAACCGGTACGGATTTCATCATAGATCAGAACCGCCCCATACTTGTCGGCAATCTCTCTCACCCCTTCAAGGAAACCCGGGGCGGGGGGCTGCATTTTCTGATGGTTGGGATGGCCGAATGGGGTCATGATGATGGCAGCGGTGTCGTCACCATGGGCAGCCATGAGCTCTTCCAGATGATCCAGATGATTGTATCTAAATTCAAAGACATCCTCCCAGAATTTTGAGGGGATCCCGCCCTTCATCTCAACGCACCAGTCATGCCAGCCGTGGTAGCCGCAGCGCATCACCTTGAGTTTGTCGGTATGGGCCCTTGCAATTCGGATGGCCGCCGTGGTGGCGTCGGAACCGGTTTTTAGAAAAATGCTCATATCGGAGGAGGGCACAAGCTCTTTTAGTTTTTTTGCCAGCAGGTTCTGGAATTTCTGGGTCAGGGTGAAACAAAAGCCCTTGTCCCGTATCTGCTGGTAAACCGCTTCATCCACCTCTTCTTCCCTATATCCCAGGATGATGGGGCCGTAACCGCAGAGGTAATCGATAAACTCATTGCCGTCCACATCAATCAGGCGGCATCCCTTACCGCTTTCAAGAAAGATTGGATATTCCCCGTTGATAAAATCGGTGGGCTTTCTGGCCCCTAGAACGCCACCTGGTACAAGGGCAGTTGCCTCTTCATACAATTCCCGGCTTTTGGTGATATTTAGTTTCTGGGTCTCTTTCATTAAAGGTCTCCTGATATATTTACCTGTCTGGTTGTCCCATGTCTAATTGTATTTTAGTTGTTTGTCTCAAACATGGAATCAATCTTTTCCGTCTGGTGGATTCTGGCACCTCTCCTTAAAAATGCGCCAAGAAATTTATCCGGGTCAATGCAGCCCTCCGGGGCAACCACCCCTTTGACTGTAACGTCCCCGGCATCCATCATAAGGGCGGCTATGGACGCGGGAAGCCCTGTTCCAGGAGCCATTCTGCCCACCATGTCAGCCGTATAGGTGATTTTTTTACCATCCCGTTCTCCCTTGACAATAACCTTAAGTCCCGAAGACTGGGGGCCGTTGTCCCTTCCTTCAGGAATACTTTCCCAGAGTTTCAGGGCCAGGTCATAGGGGGTGACCTTTGTCCCGTTAAGATCCATGGGTTCCGTGCTTAAAAGCCCTGTCTCTTTCTGCTCTTTTATAAGTTCATCCACCCATAGAGGAATCAGGGCGCCTTTGATAATGATATTTTTAACCCCCCGTATATATTTGGGCAGGGTTATGGGCTGGGGATGTCCAACATAACGAACATTACAGATCCCCAAGGGTTCAAGAAATTGTTCCGCCACCTCTTCGGTGCCGCCTTCCACATGGACCAGTTCTCCATTAATATACTGGGGGATTTTTCCCAGGGTCATGTGAAGGCTGTGATCCCAGGCAGCGCCGGCTAATTCAGCAATGCTGACCACCCAATACAGATAAATCTCCTCCACAGAGTCCAACTTGTCGGCATACCATTTTACCAGAACATTGTTGGTGCCGGGATCTGATCCCATGCCGGTGAGCACGGTGATACCAGCCTCTTTGGCCTTCCGGTCTATGTCCGAGTTAAAGAGAATCTCGGTTCCTTCATAATCATCACAGATATCAATATAATTAACCTTTGCCTCCACTGCTGCCCTGGCCACGGGTACGGCTGTTTTATAAAAGGGTCCGGCCGTATTGATGACCACATTGACCTCAGAAAAAGCTTTAACCATGGCCTCATGGTCATTGACATCCATCTTGATGAGACTTGTTTTTTGACTCTCCCGCAATTTTCTGGAAAGTCTTTCCGGATCAGGATACAGGTCAGCCAGGATTACCTGGGTGACCAGTTCGTGTTTAATCAGATCCCTTGCCACTCCCTGACCCATACCGCCGACGCCCCCGATGATTAATGCCCGCATGTGTTTTCTCCTTATCTATAAAATATTTCCATTAATTTATTCTATTTTAACAAGTCAGGTATATCAGGTTTGGGTTACCCGATTTTCAGGATCTGATTTTCAGGACCCGATCTTTAACACCAGGGCAGCGCCCGTATCCCCTGCGGCACAACCAGTGAACAGCATATATCCGCCGCCCTTGTCTGCAAGTTCTTCAATGCCTTCGATGATCAACCGCCCTGCCGTGGGGGCCTGGGGATGGCCAAATACCAGGGAAGATCCGAAATTATTAAATTGGTTCACATCGATGTTCATCTGGCGGGCCAGATAGATGTCATTGGCGGCAAAGGGATTGTGGGTCTTGATCACCTGCACATCATTGATGGAAATGGAGGCTTTGTCCAAAGCCATCTGGGCGGCAGGCACCACGGCCATGGCCATGAACCCTTTTTTTGCCCGTGAAAATCCATAGGAGACCACCCGGGCATCCTTGGATGAATCCTGACTCAATTGGGCTGATTTTTCCTTTGTGGTGACGATGAGGCCGCAGTTGCCGTCGGCGGGGTGGGTCTGGGAGCCAAAGGTATGGACTCCATCGGGCAATACCGGTCTTAACTTTTCAAGACCCTTTTTTGTGGTGGGCATGATCCCTTCATCGGTCTCCACTTGAATACTTTTTTTCCTGGAAATGTTGATAGTGACGGGAAACATGTATTTTTTCTGGAACTCCCTGTCATTGGCAAGGCTGTCTGCATATTGTTCAGACCTGCGAAGGGCAACGGCATCACATTCTTCCCTGGTGACTCCGGTTTCTTTGACCACGTTTTCCGCGGTCTGGATCATGGGGTTTTTAGCCCAGGGATCATTGTTGAACTGGTCCATGACCCAGTTTTCCGAAATAACCTGGCCGCCGGGACCATTGGGATTGGGCCAGATGGTGTGGGGCCCATTGGAACACCGGTCTGTCATCAGGGTAAAGGCATTTTCATAAAGCCCGGTTTCAATCCCCATGGCAGCCTGGAAAATAACCGTTGTAGAAGTGGAGCAGGCCTGGCTGATCAGCATGCCGGGAATATTTTGGGAGCCCATGAGGGCAGCTGCCCAGGGTCCGCCGTAAAAAAGGTGGGGCTGGCCCACTGTGGCACCGAGAATCAAGTAATCAAAGAGTTCCGGACTTATATCCCTGGTTTTAAGCCAGTTTCGGGCGGTCTGGGAGCCCAGACCAATGGAATGTTCATTTGAGAAGCTTCCCTGCCACCTGGCAAAGGGAGAAGAATAGTATCCTTTGTATGGGATAAACGCTTTGGTTAACATATGGTCCCCTCTTAAAAGTGTTCAGTGATTGTATTTGCGTAAAATGGCCTCCAGCACACCCCCGCCGATTGACCGTGCTTTTTCCGATATGGAGGTAAAATAGTCCGGGTTTCCCCTGGGATCGATATCTCCGATTTTCATTTGGTTCCTCACCCTTGTGTTGTCTCTTATTAATCCCCTGAGAATCCCGTCTATCTGTGCAATCACCGGTTGGTTTCCCACGAGGCCGATGATTTCCTCTTTTTTTACCATGGAGCCCATGGGGATTATGGCGGTGAAGATGCCAAAGCAGGGGGCCCGAAGAACTCTTTCACTGGAAAAACCGTTGATTGGTCCTGGAATCCCTGTGTTGGGAGCAGGACAGCCGTTTTCAATTATTCTGCCAAGGTTGTGTCCCCGGAGGGTTTCAATGACCATATCAACATCAAGGCCTGCCTCGAACCCGGGTCCCAGGCCGATGACCAGGGGGGCCTCATCCCGCCTTGTTCCCAGATTTTTTTTGGCAATAATGGCATCCACCACCACATGGGGCTGGATTGTTTCCAGAAACTTCCAGTCAGGGTCCACCAAAATGGGGATACAATTGTTCTCCCATGCACCGGGAATTCTATCCATATGATCTACTCTTTTTGCCCGCACCCCTTCCACCGTAACTCTTCCTTCATGGACAGCCTCACAGAAGCTGACCCTCCGTCGTACGGCAACGGGATTTTCAATCTCCACCATGAAGATGTGTTTGAAATTTGCCTGGAAAAGCCTAATGGCAATGCCCGTTGCCATTTCCCCGGCACCTTTTATTGCAATGACAAGTTCTTTTATGGGCAGGGGCATTTCCTGGAGAATCTGTGCTGTCCTTGTTTCTGTCATCCTAGTTTCTTCCCTCCTTTAGATTTGATGGCGGCCAGGATCTTATCCGGGGTCAGGGGAAAAGAATCCATGTAAACCCCGACGGCATTACTGACAGCAGCTGCATAGGCCTGGGCCGCTGACATGGCAATGGACATAGCCGCTTCCTTGGCACCATATGGCCCCTTGGGGTCTACCGACTCCACCATGATAGAATCAATTTTGGGCATGTCACAGGCCAGGGGCAGTTTATAATCCAGCATGGTGGGGTTGAGGCACCGGCCATCCTTCCATTCATGGTATTCTGTGAGCATCCCGCCCTGTCCGCCCATGGCAATGGAACCTTCAAACTGGCCTTCAAGCACCAGGGGATTCAGGGCAAATCCCACATCCTGGGCAGCCGTTGCATTGACCACCTTTACCTGTCCTGTACTTGAGTTTACTTGTACCTCCACAATGGTGGTGCCGAAGGAAAACGCTTCGCACATCTGCCCATGGGGGTTGGAGACCCATTCCCGTTTCATGTCTACCTTGGGCCAGTATCCGCCTTCGGCATTGACGGACTTAAAGTTCAAAAGACTGATCCTCACCACTTTTTTAATGGGGATGGATTTTTCAGGATCATCTTTAACAAAAATCAACCGGTTTTTAGCAGCCAGGGTGGAAGGCTCCACCTTTAATACCTTGGCGGCCACTTCAAATAGTTTTGCCCTGCAGTTTTTGGCGGCAACCTGGACGGCCTGCCCCCCCACAAAGGTGGATACCTGGGAATAGGAGCCCGGATCCGAAGAGGTGGTTTCCGTATCCGCCGAAACCAGATGAATGTCTTCGGGCAGAAGGCCCAGCTCTTCGGCGGCTATCTGGACCACCATATTGTCATTGCCCTGGCCGTTGTCCACCACTCCGGTCAGAACAGTAGCTTCTCCGTCTTCATTAAATTTGATAAAGGCCTGGGATCCCCCCCGGATTCCCATGGGGAAACCGGTCTGAACCGAGTTGGTCCCCATGCCGATGCCCTGAAAGGGGGGCAGTTTTCCAAATTTTTCTTTCCAGCCGGATTTTTCAACGGCCTTGTGGATGGTTTCATCCATGGCACAGGAGGCCACAAAACTTTGGGTGCTGGTATATTCCCCTTGCTGCCGGGAGTTTTTCAGCCGCATCTCAACGGGATCGATGCTTAAGTACTCTGCAATCATGTCCAGCTGGGTGTCAAGTCCTGCGGCAAAGCTCCTCCCATGGACCCGGATCATCCCCCGGATGGGTTTGTTGGTGTAAATTCTGTACCCGTTGTACCGAACGCTTCCCATGCGATAGGCCTGTTCCATGGACAAAAAAGGAACGCTGGTGGCAATGGGGCCTGTGGACGAATAGGCACCCCCATCCATATAGCAGGTGGTTTCCCGGGCCAAAACTCTTCCCTCTTTATCCACCCCGGTTTTATGGGTGGTGATCATGGCATGGCCCTGGCGGGTGGCAATGGTGTTTTCCTCCCGGGTAAATTTAATTTTCACAGGACGCTGGGTTTTTTTGGCCAGAAGGGCACAGATATAATCCACGGGACAGATTTCAGACCGACCCCCAAAGGCACCGCCTATGGCAATTTTTCTCACCTTTACCTTGTGAAGGGGGATTTTGAAAGCGTTGGAAAGGGGTTTGGATTTCATATGGGGACCGCCATTGGGCATCCAGACTTCCAGGCAGTCGTCGGAGTCAAACCTTGCCACCACAGCATAGGGTTCGGCCTGGAAATAGGATTCCTCCGGGGCTACAAAGGTATCTTCCCTTATATAATGGGATTGTTCAAAGTTTTCATCCACTTTTCCCGTATCAATATTTACATGGATGTTGATATTGTTTGGAAAGTCTTTGTGAATTAGTTCTGTTTCCATACCCATGGCTTCCATGGGATCAAATACCGGGGGCAGTTCTTCGTATTCCACACGGATAAGATCCAGGGCTTTTTGGGCGGTTTCTTCATCTATGGCCGCAACTCCTGCCACCTCGTCTCCGATGTATCTTGCTTTTTGGGTTTGAATAAATTGCTGGTCTCTTGTATATGCAAATACCCCCCATTTCATGCCGGCGGTGTCCTTGCCTGTGACTACGGACATTACACCGGGCAGGGCCGCAGCCTTTGAGATATCAATATTGATGATGCGGGCATGGGCATAGGGGCTTCTTTTGATTTTTCCCACCAGCATGTCGGGCAGTTGCAGGTCAGCGGTAAATTTTGCCTTTCCCATAACCTTGGCCCTGGAATCAACCCGGGGCATTCTTTTTCCAATGATGGCGTAATCTGACATATCTACTCCCTTTTCGTACTTGCCGATCTTATTTAATTGTCCTGTTTAGAGGTTTGGCAATCCGGGCAATGGGCCTGGGGTTTGCCCGCATGGGCCACGGCCTCTACAATTTTGGCATAGCCTGTGCAGCGACAGATATTCCCGGAAAGGGCACGGCGGATAGTGTTTTCATCGGGATTGGGATTATCTTTCAGTAATGCATCCCCGGCCATGAGCATTCCCGGGGTGCAGAAGCCGCACTGGACAGCCCCGTGATCCACAAAGGACTGCTGAAGGTCCGACAATTCGCCGTTTTGGGCCAGTCCCTCCACTGTTTTGATCTGGGTTCCCTGGGCTTCCAGAGCCAGGGTCAGGCAGGACCGGACAGGCTTGCCGTCCATGTGCACGGTGCAGGAGCCGCAAACCCCTTCATCACAACCCTCTTTGGAACCGGTCAGATCCAGTTTGTCCCGCAGCACTTCCAAAAGGGTATCATTTGGCAGAACCCGCACTTCATAGGGGGTTTCATTTATCGTCAGGGTAATCTCAATTTTTTCCATTCCTGGTACTCCTGTTATGCCTTTGTTTTCAACTTTTCCATCGATTGGTGGGCTGCGACTGCTTTATTCAACGCCTGGAACACCATTTCCTCTGCCATGGAACACCGGTATTCAAGGGTGGACCCCAGGTTGTGTACTGCAAAGGTTGCTGCATTATCCATGGCTGCTTTGGCTGCCTGTTGAAATGCATCTGTATCATCAAAGTTTTTCCCCTTTAAAGAAGTTGAAGCTGCGGCCATATAAAGAGGGGACCTGCCCATGGCACCCACAACAATTCTGGCTCCATTGATTTTGGACTCTGAAGATTTCGACAAGGTTAAGAGAACCCCTGCGCAGACAATGGGGTAGTCGATGGCAGACCGGTAGGCCAGGCGCTTATAGGCAGAGTAACCGTCTTGGACGGGGAGGATGATTTGGGTGAGAAGTTCATCCGGTTCGCAGGCAAAGGGCATGATTCCGTCATTGGTATAAAAATCGGCAAGATCCACTTGTCTCTTACCGCCTTTTTTTGCCAGAATGATGCCGGCGTTAAGGGCCATGAGGGCAGTTGCCCCGTCGGACTGGCAGGTGGAGTTGCACCTGTCGGATTCATCCTTTGCATAACAGATTTTCCCCCCGTCCTTGTGGCAGGCCTGGCGTCCGGACCGGTGAAAATCAGACTGGTTGTAGTGCTGGCACCGATTGTCCTGGAGGATGTTCCCGCCTATGGTTCCTGCAAAATGCTGGAGGGTGATGGCCCCTATCTTTTTACAGGCCGTGGCCAGGGCGGGGGCATGCTTTTGAACAAGATCGGAAGCAATGATATCACTAATGGGGGTTTTTGCCCCGATAACCAGGCAGTCTCTTCCGTCAATGGTTTCTTTCTTAATATAGGCCAGTTCAAGAGCTTTGAGGCTGATGAGGGTTTTCGGGCTTAAAAGTCCTTTTTTCATCCTGACCAAAAGATCTGTTCCCCCTGCAAGGATTCTGGCGTCATCCCTGTGGATGGCCAAAAAGGCGAGGGCCCCTTCAAGGGTGTCGGGTCCTAAATAATCAAACCTGGGTAACCGCACTATGTTTCTCCTTATTTGCTTTTCGATCCTTATACATTATATGTAACCATATTACTTTAAAAGGCCCGGTAAAAACAGGATCACTTTTTCTCTTTTAATGCTGCCAGCACTTTTTCAGGTGTTATGGGCAGTTCAGTGATCCTCACCCCCACTGCATCATAAATGGCATTGGCAATGGCGGGAGCCGTTGGAACACATCCCGGCTCTCCAATACCTTTGGCTCCGAACGGGCCGTACTCATCATAGGTTTCCACCACCGGGGCCTTGATATTCACGGCATCCTTGGCCGTAAAGAGCTTGTAGTCCCTGAAGTTGGCATTCATGGTCTCACCCTCTTTGAGAATCACCTCCTCGGTGAGGGCATATCCCAGTCCCATGACAACCCCGCCGTATACCTGGCCCTCCAGGAGCAGGGGATTGATGGCCCGACCCACATCATGGGCAGCCACATAATCCAGCACCTTTACCTTTCCGGTTTCTTCGTCCACATGGACCTTTACACCGTGGGCACCAAAGGCATAGGTTACCGACATGTTGCCCTTAAACTCCTTGCCCATGTTTTCATTGTCAGGATCATAAAAAAAGTCTGCCATGAGCATTTTGCCCCGGGGGGAAAAATGGGCTTTTCGCAACAATTTGTCCATGGGCATGGTTTTTTCAGGATCACATGCTGCAAAGATGTTCCTGTCCTTGAGTACAAGATCGTCCACCGGGACATCCAGCAGTTTTGACCCGTATTCCAGCAGGGTCTCCTTAACTTTCTTTGCAGCCCCAAGGGCGGCATTTCCGGCCACAAAGGTGCTCCGGCTAGCATGGGCCCCCACATCCCAGGGGCAGACATCTGTGTCCGAATGGACCACCTTGATGTCCTCCACAAAAAGCCCCAGCTCTTCAGCCACAATCTGGGCTGTGATATTATCAAGCCCCTGTCCCATGTCTGTTCCGCCGGTAAATATATCCACCTTGCCGTAGTCATCCATCTTTAAAATGGCACCGCAGCCGTCGGACTTGTAAATCCTGGCCCCGCCGCCCACATGGATCAGAGAGGCAATCCCGGTGCCTATTCCTTTTTGCCTTTTATCATTTTTGTCCATGGCGATTTGGTTTTGAACTGCATCAATACATTCGGACAGTCCGCAGGAAGATATTTTAAACCCCTGGGGGGTCTCATCCCCGGGCTGGTTTTTGTTAATGCGTCTGATCTCAATCCGGTCAATACCTGACTTTTCGGCCAGCATGTCCAGGGTGGATTCAATGGCAAAGGTGGCCTGGGGGTTCCCATATCCCCTCATGGCCTGGGCATAGGTGTTATTTGTATAGACGCATTTTGCATGGTATCTCACATTATTCACCCTGTAAAGGGAGGTGATGGGCATCATCATAACCGAGGGCGTGGTTGCCCCCCAGGAGGTGTAGGCCCCGTTATCCAAGACCATCCTCATATCCCTGAAGGTCAGTTTCCCGTTTTTGTCGCAGCCTTGTTTGATATAAATCACAGTGGGCTGTCGAACAGAGGTGGCCTTGAACTCTTCCACCCGGTCAAAGAGTATCTTAACAGGTTTTCTTGTGGCATGGGCCAGAAGAATGGCAATGTGCTCATAGGCATAGGTATCCAGCTTGCTGCCGAATCCCCCGCCGATGATGGGTTTAATCACACGGACCCGCTTGTTTTCAAGGCCCATGGCTTTGAGGGCTTCCAGAAAATCCTTCTGGGCAAGGGAGGGGATCTGGGTATTGGTATGAATGGTCAGATTTGATTTTGCATCAAACAGGGCAATGGCCCCGCTGGTTCCCAGACAGCAATGGGTAACCCATTGGGTGGTGAACCGTTCCTCCACAACAAAAGCAGAGGTTTTTTCAGCCTGTTCCACATCTCCGTAGTGAAGTTTCCAGGGCAGTTTGAGCACATTGGATTTATGGTATTCATGGACCAGAGGGGCATCCTTTTCCATGGCCTTTTCAGGATCAAATATAGCGGGAAGTTCTTCATACTCGATTTCAATTAGATCCAGGGCTTTTTTGGCAATTTCAGGAGTGGTTGCAGCAACGGCTGCCACTTCATCCCGAAAGGAGCAGACCTTCCCTTTTTTAATGGGGGGATTGTCCTTGTAAAACCCCATTTTCATGCGTTTGGGTACATCTTGCCCGGTTAAAACCGCATGGACCCCTGCCAGGACCTTTGCCTTTGAAATGTCTATTTTAACAATATTAGCATGGGCGTATTTACTGTAAAGTATTTTCCCATAAAGCATGCCCGGCAGTTTAATGTCCTGGATATATTCAGCACGGCCCATGGCTTTCTGGGCTGCATCCAGTTTGGGGATTCGTTTACCTATGGCGGAAAATTCTTGGTTTGTGTCGGGGTTTATATTGTTCATTTTGCCTCTCCCGCCAAATTAGAAAGTTGGCCGGAAATCTGGTCCCGGGCTGCTTCCACAGATTCCAGAATCTGTACATAGCCTGTGCACCTGCAGATGTTTCCGGCAAGGGCATGTTTAATTTCTTCATGATCGGCACCAGGGTTTTCATCCAGCAGGGCCTTGGAAGACATGATCATACCCGGGGAGCAAAAACCGCACTGGATTCCTCCCCCATCCACAAAGGACTGCTGGATCGGGTGGAGGGTGCCGTCGGTTGAGGCAAGACCCTCTATGGTTTCCAGCCTTTTTTCATCCGCTTCAATGGCCAGGTACAAACAGGAATTGACGGCCAGTTTGTTCACAATAATCGTGCAGGCACCGCATTCACCATTGCCGCAACCCTCTTTTGTTCCGATGAGCCCCATCTCTTCCCGCAGCAGGTGCAGCAGGGTCCAATGGTCCTTGA
>PIVS01000942.1 GCA_003353855.1 Desulfobacteraceae bacterium | reverse complement strand
TTTGATAATTGGCCAATTCCTGATTTCTCAGATAAATGCCCCATATGCGAAGGTATTGATTGTGCGACTTTCCTTGGATACTATATACGAATCGCGATCTGTCCTCTGACAGGATTTTGGGCACCGGACTTACCAATTTTGCGCTATCGATGCCGTGACAAAGGCGATGTCAAGGTATGTGACCATATTACATTTTCTTTGTTACCCCATATGCTTGTTCCATTCCGGCAATTATCTCTTAATTTTATGGTGAAAGCTATATGGTTTAAGGTTAGCAAAAAATTGAGTTGTACCAAGGCCCTGGATGTCATAGAGGCCGAACTAAATTCTTTGGGTGAAGTTGCCAATTTTATTAATATAAGCACAATGATCTCTTGGCAACGAATGATTCAGACAGCTCTTGCCCCATTTTATATCAGCCGACATCAACATGGTATCCAAATTTCAATATGATCAATTATAAAATACAGCCAGTTTAGAATTGTTTATAGCCCTTCTTATAAAGCATCAATCCCAGATCTGTAATCATCCCATCCGTGGGCCAGATGCCTTTACCTGGGATTATTATCAACAATCCGGTAGTTCAAAACAAAACGCTGTCTTTTTATTTGGCCGGGCATCTCAGCATAGAAATTAGCAGCCCGCATTCCCAATTGGTGAGGTACGTTCAAGAATCCTGATGGTTTTATCTGACTCTGTCGTCTCTTTAAAAAATATTTTTTTTCCAATAATATTTCATGTTTTTTCGATATTTTTATCCTTATCACACACCCCTGCAATCAACTCCTTGGGCATCTTTGTTATGGTCAGGCTCAAGGATATGGAGCATAGGGAAAAAGTATGGTTAAGAAGATAGAAATTAATAATTTAGACCTAGGGTATGAAAAATTCATGTTAAAGTCCAAAGAAATAGAAAGGGCATTGCTCGCCTCCATAATAGAGAATGATATTCAAGAGTCCCTTAAGGGTGTTGACCTTGAAGACGGAACTAAAATCCTTCTTGATGGCTTTAAACGATACCGGTGTGCAAAAAAACTCAATATCGGTATGGTTCCCTATAGTGCGCTTGCCCCCGATTTTAGGACCACTTACTTAAGTGGAATCTGCGTCCTGAAAATGGTAAGAAAGGACGTATGAAAATGAAATGTAAAAGAAGACAATTTTCGGACAAATTCAAGGC
>PIVS01000393.1 GCA_003353855.1 Desulfobacteraceae bacterium | reverse complement strand
ACATACTGATAAAAGTAAACCCGAGAAATTTGCGCAGCCATGGACGGCTAACAGCACTTTTCTTATCATTTACCTTGAGTTGCAGTTTATTTGTTATGAATTTGGTAATGCTACTCATAACACGAACAGCAGCCTTGTGGCTTTTAAGATAAATCACACTGTCATCAGCGTATCTGACAAAATTAAGCCCTCTTTTCTCCAATTCCTTATCCAGTTCATCAAGAACTATATTGGAAAGTACCGGTGAAAGTGGGCCACCTTATGCAAAGAAAGTAATTATGCAAAGTAAACCGTAAGAATCCTTATAATTCAAAGGGTTCTTATTGATTTGCTTAGCATAATCTCCGTTAATGATGAATGAGCGAAAGCTCGGAAATCATTGAAGGAGGTATTTCTTATGCAACAAAAACCATTAAAAAAATTATTACAAGAGTTGGAACAGGAGCTATTACGGCTTGGTTATACGGACGGCTCCATGATCTTTTACCGCAACCGTTGGAAGAAAATCACTCAGTTTGCAGAAGAGCGAAATGAGATTTTTTATTCCGAGCAGCTTGGAATCGATTATGTAGAACACCATTACCAAATTCTTAAAAAGGATTTTGACAAAACCCTATCCCAGAAGGATACACAGGAACTCCGTATCATTCGTATGATTGGAGACTTCCAACTCCATCACACTGTTTTAAGACGTTATTATAAACATCGGAAGTTGCTTACAGATCCCTATTATATAGGCGTTAGCAAAGATTTTAAAAAAGCCTGCGAACAAAAAGGTTATTCCAAAGTAACCGTAAATCATTATGTAAAACAATCGGAACGTTTCATGGATTATCTTGTTTCCCAAGGAATCCGTAGTTGCCATGATATCGAGCATCTTTTTATCATAGGGTATATTCGGACTCTGGCCGGATATACATATAAAACCGTGGAACAGAATATTTGTTCAATACGTTCTTTTTTAAGATACCTGCAGGACCAAGGCATCCTGAAAACAGATTTGGCTTCTAAGACACCGATGATTCAGGCTCGTAAACAGACACGCATTCCATCAGTCTGGACTAAGGAAGAGTTGGATACCCTGATCGGTGCCATTGATCGCGGAAATCCAAAAGGAAAACGGGACTATGCCATTATACTTCTCGCCTGTGTGTTGGGTCTTAGGGTTGCTGATATCAAAAACCTTACATTTGGTTGTTTCCTGTGGGAAGAAAAAAAGTTGATATTCACCCAGTCAAAAACAATGGAAACAATCACCCTGCCAATTCCTTCCGAGGTTGGATGGGCAGTCATTGATTATTTGAAATATGGCAGGCCAAAAGTGGATTCTCCTATCGTTTTTATAAGACAGATAGCACCATTTCTGCCTTTTTCAGAAAGTAATCATCTGCACCAAATGATCCGTGCTTATATGCGGATTGCGCATCTTCCGACTTTGAAAAAGCACCGTGGCATGCACTCTCTACGTCATACAGCAGCTGCAAGAATGCTTGAGCATGACATCCCACTTGCTGTGATTTCGGATGTCCTTGGCCATACAAATACAGATTCTACAGCAGTTTATTTGAAGGTGGATATCAACAAACTGAAAGAATGCTGTTTGGATACTCCGGAGGTGTGCTTATGAATAATTACCCTTTCAAAGGACCCTTTACAGAGCATATCAGAAATCATGTCTGGTTAAAGCAAGCTATTGGCTACAAATACGAGACAGAAGCAAGGCATCTATTAAGGTTTTCTTCATTTACTGCGGAAAATTATCCTGAAGCATCAACCCTTTCAAAGGAGATAGTGATGGATTGGTGCTCGAAAAAGAATTATGAGACACAGGCCAACCAGTGTTCAAGGTCCTCTATCCTGAGGCAGTTTGCTATGTATATGGAAGGTGTTGGGATTGATACTTATATCCTCCCAAAAGGTTACTACCCGACTGCACAGCGGTATATTCCCCATATATACACGGAAGAAGAACTGCAGTGTTTCTTCCATCAGACAGATCAATGTTGCTATGTCAGTGGATGTCCATATCGTCACCTTATTATGCCGGTGTTCTTCCGAATGGTTTATGCCTGTGGGCTTCGTTCATCAGAAGCAAGACTGCTTAAAATAGAAGATGTGGATACAGATGCAGGTATACTGATCATTCATCATTCAAAGATGGACAATAGTCGTCTGGTTGCAATGTCAGACGAACTTACAGATCGATGCAGAAATTATTCTGAAAATGCCCATATTCTTTCAAAAAAAGCTGATTGGTTTTTCCCAGGATTAAATGGGAAACCAATGCCTTTAGGGAACATCTATCACAATTTCAGGCGCTTTCTATGGAGAGCCGGCATTTCTCACGGTGGGAGGGGAAAAGGGCCAAGAGTCCAGGATTTTCGTCATACATTCGCCTGCCACTGTCTGAAAAAATGGGTTCAACAAGAAAAAGACATTACCGCATATCTTCCTGTGTTGAAAACGTATATGGGGCACGAGTCCTTCGAGGAAACAGCGTATTACCTCAGGCTTACAGCTGATATTTTTCCAGACATATCCATTAAACTCGAAGGATGTTTCTCCAATATTATTCCCCAATTGAAAGGTGATAGCAATGAAACCTACTGATTTTGCAACTCATCTTACTGGATTTTTGTCCATCTATTTGCCGCGACAGAAAAACGCCAGCATCAATACAATAGCCTCTTACCGAGATTGCTTTAAATTGTTGCTCCGTTATTGTCAGGAACAAAAGGGTATACCTGTCGAAAAACTGAGCATGGCCAAGTTGACTCATACATTGATTACTGATTTTCTGGAATGGCTTGAAAGGGAACGTAAATGCAGCATTGCAACCCGCAACCAGCGGCTTGCAGCCATTCATTCTTTTTTCAGGTATGCTCAGTATGAGGAACCATCAGGGATTTTCCATTTTCAAAAGGTAATAGCTTTGCCAGTTAAAAAGGCACCCAAGCCGTCAGTACCACATCTTACTCCGGAGGCAATGAAAATTTTATTGTCACGGCCTGATAAGACGACTGTAAAAGGCAGACGAGATCTGACGCTTTTAAGTGTCCTTTACGATTCAGGATGCAGAGTGCAGGAGTTAGCCAATGTCAGGGTGCGGGATGTTGTACTGAGCAATCCGGCAGTGCTTATCCTAACTGGAAAAGGCAATAAGGTACGCAGGGTTCCGCTGATGAAAAACACTCTGACTTTGCTTCAGCATTATATTCAGGATAATTCCCTTGATCAAGATTGGAAAAAAGACTATCCGCTCTTTGTCAATAAGCAACACAACAAACTCACAAAGGAAGGGATTGCATACATAATTTCTCAATATGTCGGTTCAGCAAGAAAAACATCTACAAGTATACCGGAGAAAGTTATGCCCCACATGTTTCGTCACAGCAAGGCAATTCACCTGCTGCAGGCTGCCGTCAACCTCATCTATATCCGAGATTTTCTTGGACATGAGAATATTAAAACTACCGAAGTTTACGCAAAGTGTGATTCCGAATTGAAACGTCAAGCTATTGAGAAAGCCTATCCGGATATAGTAAATAATAACCTTCCTGATTGGAACAAGGATGCTTCATTACTTGATTGGCTATCAAGTCTGAAGTGATCGTGATATTATGCGAAGTAAATTCAGGGGAGGTGCTGGAGATCTGTTAGCTTTAGCGATTTACTTTGCATAATGTATTACTTCGCATAAGGTGGCTTATGCAAAGCTTTGCATAAACCGCCCTGGGGAGTTCCCTCAAAGGATGGGGAAACCAGACCATCGATCATTACTCCGGCTGTCAGATACCTTCGGATTAACTTTAAAACTCGTTTATCCTCTATCCTTGTAGCCAGCCTGCTTAATAGTCGGTCGTGATTAACCCGGTCGAAAAATTTTGACAGATCCAAATCCACAATGTGCTTGTACCCTGAAAGCAGATACCCTTTAGCCCTGCGTATAGCATGATGTTGGGATCTTCCAGGTCTGAATCCAAAACTTGAATTAGAGAAGGTGGGGTCCCAAATCTGTTGCAGAACTTGAGCTATTGCTTGCTGAATCAAACGATCCAGAACTGTAGGAATTCCAAGTAATCTTACTCCACCATCCGGTTTTGGAATTTCCTTCCGTTTAACCGGGAATGGTTGATAAGTACCATCTAATAGGCTTTCCTTGATTTTATGCCAGTGACGTTTGAGGTAGCCCGGTAGCTGATTAACAGTCATGTTATCAATACCGGGAGATCCTTTATTACCACGGACTCGTTTTATTGCCGTAAACATATTTCCCCGTTCAAGGATCATTTCCATGAGCCGGGGACCTCCTGCCAGATGTTCGGTAAACAGATACGCTACAGTTATTTCAGGCGGCTGCTGCATTATAACCATAAGTGATATGCTCCTATTAATCGTTTTCATTTACCCGTACTATTCAGTCCGGGCACCGTTCGGGCCTTTGCCGGGGTGAGGCCTCCATGGTTTCCATGGCTCGTTTTCCTGCGGCTAATATGCCCTCTGCTGACTTCTCTCATGCGGTCAAAGCAGGTTGCCCTGCCCTCAGCCATTTTCTGCCGCACGCGGCATCCGGTGGCACATGAGAGACCTCCCGGGGTAAACACACGTCTTTCAGCACGTAAGCGCCGAGTATACGGGCATTGCCTATAATGGATAGAGGACTTAACCTTGTGTTGCAGGCTGGTCCCACAATGCACGCCTAACTCGATTTCTGTACGTCACCCCGTGCTTTTGTGTTACTCTGCCTTGGCAGAGCCACTGTCTTCCGAAGCACCGTCACCGGGGCCCCGTT
>PIVS01000030.1 GCA_003353855.1 Desulfobacteraceae bacterium | reverse complement strand
AATACCGGGCCCCCCCCATGATATTCTGGGACGGATCAAAGGGGTCTGATACTGACAGGGCCTTGTAATTATCCGGCATGATCTGCATTAGTCCCTTGGCCCCTTTTTTTGAAACCGCCCGGGAATCGAAACCGGACTCGGTTTGAATCACCGCTTTGATCAGGGAAAACTCTATCCCGTATTTTGCCTGGGCTTTTTGGATAATGGCATCATAGGCCAGGGAAACAGACCCGGACTCTATGTCCAGCGTTTTTTCCCTGATATACAATAAATAGTCCGATGAGGTGGGGGTATTGGTGTAATGAACAACCCCCTCACTGTCAATATACTTGTAGATGTCTGCCCGGGAAGGGCCGGGGGCAAGACACACCAGAAGAAAAACCACCCGAAGGGTTATTGAAAAAAAAATCGGTTTATCTCTATCCATGGCGTCTGAATCGCCTTTATCTATATTTATTTTTCTTTTCAATCCTTTCCCTGTATTCCTTTAATATCATCTTTTCCGGAAAGATGGATTTGGAGATATAGGGCACCATGTTCTTTAAAAAAGTTTCAACCAGAACTTCAAACACCTGATCCTTTTCTTTGGCCATGATCATGTTTCGTTCGTTATTGTATTCGTAGAGGATCTCATCCCCCAGGATTTCCATTATATCGGTAAACTGAGTATCTGATATCTCCTGTGCTTCAAAAAGATCCCTTTGGATCTGAATTTTAATCCGGGCTACCATGATCACCACACAGGCGTCTGCCGCGATTTTCCTGGATTCATCACATATTTCCAGGGTCTGGTTGTTTTCCAGTTCAATTGTTCTGAATATTTTGTCGTTCATTCTCTTCTTTCCTGGGGTTCCTGGCCTGTTTAATGACCTAGTGCTCTTAAATTACCTGCTCCATCATTGCCTGTTCCGGGAGATATCCCCTTCAAACAATTCCAATTGAATTTCCTTTTTATTTTCCCTGGTCCGGAAGATACTTTCTTCGCATTGGGCCAGTTTTTTTTTCAATATCATCAATAAAAAAGGACCGTTGCCGTTTTTGACTGGTGCCATATATGCGTCTTTTTTTGGCATAAGTCAAACAAAGAATATCCATGGCCCGGGTCATGCCCACATAAAAAAGACGCCGTTCCGCTTGGGGATTATCACATTTTTTTCCATCCCTTGCAAATGGAATCAGCCCATGCTCACACCCGGAGACAAAAATTACCGGGTTCGGTTTCTTCAAGCTTTGATTCAATTTCTTCTATTCATACCCACCACGGAAACTCCTTTAATCTGTGCGGCATGGTAAAGATTTTCCAGGTCAAGATTTTTGGCAGTGGCCCGCAAATATTTGGAATGAATGTGGAGATCTGCAATAAAACTCATCTATGTCTGCCTGTGATAGGGATTTAAATTTGTTGCCAAGTAAATTTATTACATGATTTCCCCTTAATTTAAAGGCAGGATTCTGATAAAGAATAGATAGGAATAAATTCCACCAATTCTGCAAAAAGGGGGAAAAAGCAATGAAGATGAACAAAGACCAATTGCTTGTCATCGCATCTGATGCTTCTGTCCACATTATTTCAAAGGGTCTGTCGGATTTTTTCGGGATTAAAATGATCCGGGCAAATTCAGCTGCAGATGCCATTGAATTGATGGTGACCGATCGGTTTGCCATGATACTTCTGGAAGACGATTTCCCGGGAATAAACCCCCTAGGGATAGCTGAAAGACTCTCAAACCACGGGAACTCAGGGGTGACTCCCCTGGTGTTCATCACCAACTCTTCCACGCCTCTAAATCTTTTTGAATCCTTTCCTAGGGTATTGGTGAATTTTCTTTCCAAGCCGGTTAACCCCGGACTTTTAAAGGAAAAATTCAAAATTTTTCTTGAACTGTCCAGGAGCAAAAATTCTGTGGCCCAGAGTATTCGTGAACTGGATCATGTCTATAAAAAAGTAATTAATTTTCAAAGAGCCTATCTTAAAGAACAGGATAAAAAAAATGAAATGGCAAATTTTTCATCCACCATTTCAGACCAGATGCAGATCCCCCTGAAAAACATACAAGCAGGTATCTATCAACTGCAAAAAACCCATGATCTCACCACAAATCAGGGGCTGAACCATATCCGGAATGCCGCGGAACAGATTGCCAGGATCACAAAAAGAATGTCCTCCCTTGTAAACCTCTCTCCCAAACGACTCACCAGCCTGACAGATGATACCGGAGAAGAAAGGCCCTGCAATATTCTCTATGTGGCAGGAGCCAAAGACGAATTTGATATTTTTCGGCATTATATCAAGGGTACCGTCAACTGTGTTTTACACCAGGCCCGGACCATTACCAGGGCAAAAAAAATCATTTCAGCCCAGGGACTGGATATTATTTTTATTAATCACCTGCTCTCCGACGGTCCGGGGCTTGATCTATTGTCCGATCTTACGCGACGGGAATCGGATATTCCCATTATATTTGTCATGAATAGTTCCCATGAAACGCTGGGACCAAAAGCGCTTGAAAAAGGAGCCCACAACTTTTTAATAAAAGAAAAAATCTCATCAAGAAACCTCCTGTCCATCATCTGGGAAACCCTTGAAAAATCGAGCTTGGAAAAGGAAATCCAAGGTGCACGGGAGAGACTCGTCCTGATTTCCAGGCGGGATCATCTGACCCGTCTGTATAACAGGCAGTACTTTGACCGGACCCTGAATAGGGAAATGGACAAGGCCGGACGATATCAGCTTCCCCTGTCTATACTGATGGTGGATTTTGACAGATTTAAACGCCTGAACCAAGCCCATGGATATGAAACCGGTGACCAGATCCTGACCACCAGTGCCGGACTGATCAAGGGATTATTCAGGAATCAGGATGTGGCTTGCCGATACGGGGGGGATGAATTTGCTATCATTCTTCCCAATACCGGCCTTAATGGCGCCAGAATTCTGGCCCAAAGAATTTTAAAAAAGATCAACAGCCATGGGTTTGACATAGATAAAAACACCTTCCGTTTGACGGTCAGTATCGGTATCTCCTCCCATGTGAACACCTCCGCCCCGTCACCATATCAAAACCAGGATAAGGATCTGGTCAAACAGGCGCTAAAAGCTGTGGGCGTGGCCGTTCAACAAGGGGGCAACACCATCCAATATTTAATGGAAGCTAAAAGTGATCAGCCCCATGATTGATATAACAGCCAGGCAAACCATTTTGGCCTGGGAACAAAAACAGACGGAAAAACAGACCCTTCGCTTGATTTTGACGGACCATGGGGAGCAGAAAACCTTTGAATCCTTTGGCCATGAGCTGTCCGGCCTTGCACCTTCCATCAGGGTAAAGCCATCGGACAGGGAAGAATCTTTACCAGGATTTCTTCTCAGGGAAAATATCACCTATTCAGCCCTTGCCCTGGACAAAGAACTGCCCCCGTTTTTAAAGGGGCTCTCCTATATCCAGACCCGGGCGCCAAAACCTTCGGAACCAGTCCAAGCTCTCCTGGAGCAGATCAGCATTCCCTGTAACCTGACCCTATATATTGCCATGCAATGTCCCCATTGCCCCGGGGTGGTCAATACAATTTTACCCCTAGCGATATTCTCCGACAAAATAAAACTGAGAATCATCGACGGGACCTTGTTTCCCGAAGAGGCTCAAAAGGACAAGGTCATGTCTGCCCCCTGCCTGATCCTTGACAATGGATTCCGGTGGACCGGTGCCGTCACAGCCGAAGAGGTCCTTTCCATGATCACCCGGCGGGATGTATCCCTCTTAAGTTCCCAAACCCTGAAAACCATTCTGGAACAAGGGGATGCCCCTTGGATATCCCGGGAGATGATCCGGACAGGTACTATTTTTAAGGGCTTTATCAAGTTATTGCTGCACGAATCATGGTCAGTGCGGCTGGGCGCCATGGTGGTGGTGGAAAATCTTGGGGAAGAATGCCCGGACCTGGCATTGAAATTGTGCCCCATCCTCATCCGGGCCTTTGATCACAGTGCTGTCCCTGTCCAGGGCGACCTTCTCTATGCCCTTGGAGAAACAGGAAATCTTGAAACAAAAACATGGATGGAGGAAGTTTTTAAGGATCTGGAAAACGAAGAGGTCAAAGAGGCTGCGAAAGATGCCATTGAGGCAATTGAATCAAGGTATTAGGTTAACTGTACCAGCCCCTCATTCTTTCTAGGCAACCGTCAGGGCCTGGATTCTATTCCTTGCAGCCTGGACAACCTCACCGTCTTCATCTTTTTGGGTCATCTGCTCCAATAGATTCAAATCCGTTGTTTTGTTAACACAAACACTTCCATAGAGACATAAAATGTCTTTATGCCAAGACAGCATCATAATATTTATCCCAAGAGTGGGAACAAAGCTCGATAATTTTATTGCCTTGACTTTTATTACTAGGAAAAGAATACTGATGAGATCAAGCAAAATTGGAGGGAATTTGAAACAACTTTTAATGATAATCGGAATACTAATATTAAGTTTCCAAGCCGGGGCCGCGACCCTCACACTGGTTACACTCGAAAGCCCGCCGGCTGAATTTACCTTGGACGGGAAGAGCACGGGCAGAAATGTTGAAATTGCCAGGGAATGCCTCAAGAAAATGGGATTTAGCAGCATTGTGACGATAATACCCTGGAAACGGGCACTGATAATGGTGGAAAATGGAATGGCCGATGCTATAATTGACGCCGCCTATAACACTAAAAGAGCCGATTATCTATACTATCCCGACCAGGAAATTTATATAGAAGAATGGTATGCCTTTAAACGCAAAGGAGACCAAATCACCTTTGACAAGGACCTAACCAATGTCGGGGGTTATACTCTTGGAATTACAAGGGGATTTGAGTATGGAGGCTTGATCCAGGAGGCAATTAATAATAGACGATTTAAAAAGCTCCAAGAAGTTGCCAATAATGAAATGAACATCAACAAACTGATAGTCAAACGGTTTGATGCATTTGTAGGCGTCAAGCTGACCATATTAAATCTTTCAAGGAAGATGGGATTTGCCGAGGATATTGAAATGGTTCCCATGACAGGAACCAAAAAACCCTATCTTCTTAGCTCGTCAAAAACATATGTCGCTTTTTCAAAACAGACCATGACAAAGGATATGGTAAAAAAATTTTCAACAACCTTGAAAGAGATGAAAGTTGACGGTACAATTAAGCGAATAGAAAAAAAATATTACTGAGATCAAATCAACATGAAAAATCTAATTAAAAAATATGACTTGGCCCCCCACCCCGAAGGCGGATATTTTAAAGAAATATACCGGTCCGGCCAAACACTGGAATCGCCAGTTACAGGGGAAACCAGAAACTGGGTCACCCATATTTATTTTCTGCTGATTCAGGGGCAAATCAGCCGGTTCCACCGGGTGATCCACGATGAAATCTGGAATTTCTACAAAGGAGACCCCATTCAATTAATCCAATTTAATTTAACCGGGATTACTGAAGAGAGAATGGGACCCGGCTGCAATGGGTATGCTGCCATCGTACCCGGCAACACCTGGCAGGCCGCTGTCACCACGGGTAGATACAGTCTTGTGGGATGCACTGTGGCCCCGGGATTTGACTTTTCCGATTTTTCGTTTTTAAGGGATACCCCCGGGGAACAGGAACGGTTCCGGGCCGAAAAAACCGGGTATGATCATTTGCTATAGCAGACCGGAACTTTATTTTCTAAAATTCCGGGACCGTTCATGCAATTTACAAAGTTTTTTCTTGTCCTCAACCATGCGGCTGCCATATTCCAGGATGACCGATACCCCGCAGGGGGTTAAGCTCCCGGGTGGTTTTAAATGAGAAAATGGATGGTTCAGATTCTCTGATAAGATCCTTTGGCTGCACTTGGAATTTTTTTGTCATGGTTCTCTCCCCAAACAGGATACATGGATATGCCCCCGCTGCAAAATAAATAATGCCCTGGACCATTTAGCTTGCATTGTCAAAAATTTCCCAAAAGAGTTTTATTGACAACACCGGGTTCAATCGCATATTTTTGTCTGATAAGACAAATAAAATCCAAGAGGAGAACAATCTATGAAAATAACTAATTATAAAGAGATACTCCCTGTCACCATGGACAATGAGATGGTAAAAAATGTTGCAGGAAGGGTGTTGATCGGCCAAGAAGACGGCGCCCCAAATTTTTGCATGCGCCTTTTTGAAATGGGGCCGGAAGGATTTACACCCAAACATAGTCATGACTGGGAACACGAGGTCTTTGTCCATGACGGAAATGGTGAAGTTTTCATAGAGGACAAATGGTATCCCCTGTCACCGGGGTCAGCAATTTTTGTTCCCCCCAATGTGGAACACCAGTTTAGGAACACCACAGACAAGATCTTTACCTTTGTCTGCCTGGTGCCTCCAAATGCTCCGGAGCTATAATGAAGCCCCGGACATGTGTGGATCCGAACGGTGTTTTCAAGGTGGGGATACACAAGCCAACATTTGAGGTTAAAAACCTTAGGGAAAATATCTACCTGGAAAAACTGGGAGCACTCCCCGACGGAACTTTTGTGGACAACCAGGTAAATTTTCCCAAAGGAAATGTTAAAGAACCGGGTGCTGACAGGATCTATGAAATTGCAAACCCCTTTCCCTTCAGGGGAGCCACCTTTATCAATTCCGCCTGGGCAGACACCCATGCAGGGAGGCCTGAAACCATAGGGGTCCCACAGCCCTCCCCCTGCTCACTACTCCGGAATATGGAGGAGTGGCGCCCTCTGACATCTAAAGATAAAACCCGGCTGTTGGAGATGCTGCCCCGCCCCCTTTGCATTGCCCTGGCCCAGGCATCCACTGATCCGGAGGAGCTGACGATCCTGGCCAAAAAAACCTGCACCCTCCTGTTTGAAAAGGACTCCCATACCCCCTGGGGCATTGGATATAAAACAAAGAAGGATGGAAGCATTGTCCCGGATATCCATGACCACGATGTGTTTGAGGTGCTGGTCAACAACCCGAACCTTCCCGATGCCTATAAAAAGGCCCTGGTTCTCAAACCCGGGGTCCAGGGAAAAAGTGAAATAATTGGAGAATTTGGCTCCAGGAACAAGGACAGTCATGTGTTTGAATATCTGAGACGAAACTCCTATATTCCCTGGGGCCATTTTGCTTCCAACATGGCTGATGATGCTATCCGGTACCGGGCAAAGGATCTGACAAAAGAAGACATGACCGGCCTGCGCCATCTTTATTACCAGCGGGTTTATGCCCGGGTGGCAACCCAACTTGGTATTGCCATGCCTGCCCAGGGCAAATGCCTGAACCCGGATCAATTGGAAAAACTGCGCAGGGCCATATGCAAAACCCTTGAATCGGGATCAACACAAGTCCTTACCTTTAACAGCTCTTTGTGGGGATGGAATTTCGGATTTGGTTTTGCCCAGTCCGGCCACAGGCTCCACGCCTCCCACCAGATGATTCACCAACAAAACAGTATGGTTCCTGAAAAGATAATTGATAATCTTGGGGATTCCTATGATTGCTTTTCCTGCGGTGACCTTGTGACCGGCTTTATCGCTGAATTTAAATTATCCACGGGCAAACACTTTTTTAACGCCTATCTGTCGGCCATCCAAAATAATGAACGGACAGACAAAAAGTATAGGGGGGAGAACTCCCTCATTGTCCATGAAGATGACCGGGTGATCCTGTTTGCCCCCAAGGCCCAGATTAGTGAATGGGAACTTCAGCTCATGACAAAAAAGGAATGCAGCAACATCCTGGAAGCCGATATCGCCATGAGAACCTCCCTGGATCATGCCATGCTGACCGCCATCCAGGTACTTGAAAAATTAGGAGCCAAGATGGTCACTGCCATTGAGTTGTCATGTCGGTTTGACAAACAGGATACGGGCCAGCATCTATTATACTCATTTATTCCAAGACTTCCCTATGCTCCGGGAACGCTTTCAGAAGCGCAGCTTCGATGGATCAGCGGCTGCTATCCTGAAGATTTTGCCCATGCCTGCCGCAGGGCAACTTTAACGAGAAATCAAACGCCAAAGGAGGATCCATGATTCTTCATGACATTACCTATGAATGGGATGGAAAAAGCAAAGCCGGCGAAAAACCCATTTCCTGGTGGCCGGGATCCTATAGGGTCAGGATTGTCAAGCTGGGAGACAACACCAAAGAGATGAGCTATCTGTTTCCAGTTGCCGTGATTTTCAAATCAAACAAGATAACGGTAACCCTGAACACCTCATTAAAAAATTATATTGATAATTTTGCCAAAAAGATATCCAAAACCTATGACCTTGAAATTGATAAAACCCTATGGGTGGAATTAAGCGATGAAATAAGGGTGGCCCAACTTAACCCGGACAGAAAACTTTCCGATGAAACCCTGTATACCATTTCCTGGCGCCCTGCCAGGCCCAATGAATTGTCCATGATTGATCCCTATATAAAGGACTTCTAAGCAAAACGCCGCCCCGGAGATCACCCGGAGCAGCGTTTTATATGCTGTCTATATAACCCTTATTTTAAACCAGGGAGCTTAGACGATACCCTGGTCCATCATTGAATCCGCCACTTTGACAAATCCGGCAATGTTGGCACCGTTGGCATAATTACCCGGAGTACCATACTCTTCAGCCGCCCCCATGCAGGCAGAATGGATACTGTGCATAATCCCCTTGAGTTTGGCCTCCACTTCTTGTCTGGACCATTTTATCCGCATGGAATTCTGGGACATTTCAAGACCGGAAACAGCCACACCACCGGCATTGGCCGCTTTACCCGGTGCATAAAGAACTTTATTTTCAAGGAAGACTTCAATGCCGTCGTGGGTGGTTGGCATGTTGGCGCCCTCGCTCACCGTGGTGATCCCGTTGTTGACCAGGTTCTGGGCATCCTTCTCATTAATTTCATTCTGGGTGGCTGAAGGAAAGGCACAATTTGCCTTGTGGGCCCAGAGGGGGTTATGATCTGAAGCCGAATCCATGGCGGTAAAAACCGCTTCCGGATATTTTTCCACATACTCTTTTATCCGGCCGCGTTTTACATTTTTAAGGTACATTACATGCTGGAGTTTTGCCCCGTCAATCCCTTTTTCGTCAAAAATATATCCGGAAGAATCAGACAGGGTAACCACTTTTCCCCCAAGCTGGTTGATCTTTTCCGTGGTATACTGGGCAACGTTGCCGGAACCGGACACCAGACAGATTTTGTCTTTCAGGCTGTCGTTATGGGTGCCCAGCATTTCATCGGCAAAAAAGACCGATCCATATCCTGTGGCTTCCGGGCGGATCAGACTGCCGCCCCAATTGAGACTTTTTCCAGTGAGAACCCCGGTAAATTCATTCTTCAGTTTTTTATACATGCCGAACAAATATCCGATTTCCCTGCCCCCAACCCCGATGTCCCCAGCCGGAACATCGGTATCCGGACCCAGATGGCGGTATAGTTCAGACATGAAACTCTGGCAAAAACGCATCACTTCATAGTCTGATTTCCCCTTGGGGTCAAAATCAGACCCGCCTTTGCCCCCCCCGATGGGAAGAGTGGTCAGGGCATTTTTAAACACCTGTTCAAAGGCAAGAAACTTCAGGATAGAAAGGTTAACAGAGGGGTGAAAGCGAAGACCGCCCTTGTAGGGACCGATGGCAGAACTCATCTCAATCCTGAATCCCCGGTTAACCTGGACCTTACCCTGGTCATCCAACCAGGGTACCCGGAACTGAATCACCCGCTCGGGTTCAACAATTCGTTCCATAATCCCTGCATGTCTGTACTCGGGATTTTTATCCAGAACCGGCTTCACCGATTCCACAACCTCGGTTACAGCCTGATGAAATTCTTTCTCAAAAGGATCTCTTGCAGTCACTATGTCCATTATTGTTCCCATTTTTCTACTCCTGTTCCTGTTAAAAATTTTAGACGATGATAACACCATGGCCCTTTTACAGAATCGGACCAAATGGTTTTACCATTCAAAGCACCCTACCATATATTTACCGGGGATACGAGGAAATATCCCCCTACCCACACCCACCCGAGTTACCCTTCAAACAAGACCGCGACAGTCCCGAAAAAATCCGATTGAGCCCCATCCATGTATTGATCCCAATCCAGACCGTTCTTATAGAAGGCCACCGAGGACAGCTTCTTGGTAAGAATAGCATTCCTATAGGCCACCAGCTTTTCAGAATTCAGGATTTGCAAAATAGTATCCTGCCCCAGGGTTTTTATCAATATTCCGGGAATATAGGTTTCCAATACCTGCCACAGCAGTTTTTCATCTGCCAGCACATTGTCAAGGTTTTCCCCAACAACCCTTTGGAAAGCAAAGATCTGTTCACTTGTTTTTTCAGAAAGAACAAACAAAGGGATTGAAGGATCTTTTTCATGAATTTTGATGAGCATATCGGTTTCAGCCCCAGCATAGTTTAGAACCTGCATCATGATATCTCGAATAAGGGCCCACCGGGTTACCTTGTCCTCCAGAAGATGCTTATCATAGGACTCTTCCAATAAAAACGCCGTGAGAACCTCGGCCACTGCAGAGGAAAAAACCCCGCCCTTGTTGGCAGAGGTATCCTTGATCTGACTAATTCCCGTGGACCCGGCAATATACCGCCGGGAGGTATCATCAAAAAAGACGTTGGCCCCTTCCACAATAAACCGCAGTTCTTTGAATAGTTCGGCAAATTGCCTCACATTACCGTGGTTTATGGTATCCTTGAAACCGCCGCAGGGAATAAATGCCTGGATATTGGCCTTTTCAATATATTTTCTATTGGCTGGATCCGTGAGAAAATTCCTATGGAAGATAGCCCCGTCCTCAACAAAGGTGCCGTCGGGCAGAGTTATATCCTTTCCTTTGAGCAGGACCTGAAATCCGTTTTTGCCCAACTTTCCCATTGGATATCCCAAGGAATTCACCCTGGGGGAGGCGTGACGCATGAATCCGATTTTCATGAGTTCCTTTTTATCCAGCCCATCGGGATCAAAAAGGATTGACCCCCCGTCAATAATCAGACAAATCTTGCCCTTATAGCACTGGATCTCGTTGCAGCCCAGATCCCCGTCCGGGCCGCCGGTCATCATAAGATTCAGATCTTCTTCTTTGCAGTCATAGTGGGAAATAAGGGTTCTAAAAGCCCCCATGACACTGGTGGTGGTCATACCGCTGATCTCAATTTTTCCGCCAATATGATCATAGATTTCTTCCATATCCGCAGTCGCAACCTTGGTCTCTCCGTTGATCTGGAGTTCGGTTTTTTTGTCCTCCTGGGCAATGAGGCCGAATAGATCACCGTTCTTTAAAATTCCATAGGTATCATGGGGAATACCAAAACTCTTCCCCGTGGTGATGGTCCGCCAGTATTTATATCCCCTTTGTTTTGCTCTAAAGGCCACGGCATCCATCAAAGGGGCTGTTCCCTCATCAGGACCGAAAAAGACCATTTCAGGCCTTCCATAATGATCAAGCACCCTGTCATCTGGCAGCATGAGATCCATGATCCCCTCTGTGTAGTCATACAAGGCATCCATGCTGTAACCGGCATAAATGGTATGGGGCACCACCACCCCCTTTGAACCGCTTTCACAGATATCCTTGTGTTTGAGCCGCTGGGCTTTGGGCCCCAGAGCATAATTGAGCAGTACGGCATTGTCCAGTTCCATGGCATGGTTGGTGGGAGATACCCGGATCAGGCGCAACCCGCCCCGGGCGATATCATCGGCCCGCAAATGAGTACCACAGGCATAATGACCATTGACAAAGAAAATCCCATATACAAATTGTTTAAACACCAAAGGATCAAGAACCCGGTTATCCATTCTAAAAGAAAAGGAGCGTTTCTCCGATTTATAAAAATTGGTCTTAAGGGTGGCGGGAATGAATTTGAACATAAAGGCAAAAATATCCTGGCCCAGGGGAAAATCCATGAACCGCATGGAGAGCATGTGACAAAACTCTTTTCTTTTATTTTCCAGCTCCTCCGGGGTCAGGTCAAAGGGGGTGTCAGGATTGAATTTTCGTTCAAACAGCCTGTAGAGAAAGGCAATCAGGTCCGGATGGGCACAGGCCGTTTCCATTATGATCCGGGACACATAGATAAACTTGTTGGACTCGTGAATCCTGGCGGAAAATGCCTCCCTATGGTCTGCACTGGCCAGACTCTCCATGATATCCCGGTCTGTCTGGTTTCCCCGTTCCTTAAATATGAACATATGGGTAAAATCGATGGCATTAACGGCAAAAAGCATTTCAGGAAAACTTAATTTTTCTTCCACATAGAGCTTTGTGGCCGTGCTGACAGAAAGGCTTAAATAGGACCTCAGATCATCCACCAGGCCGGCTTCCTTCTTCCTGGACAATTCCCCCTGAACATAGAGGGAACAAACAGATGAGGCAACCTCGGACCGGGTGTAATAGGGTTCCCAATAGGCCCGGGTAATAACAAGCCCGTGGCTGGCAAATAATTTTCTGAACACCTGCAACTGGGGCCGTTCAAAATCAGAATTGAACATGAAACGTATTTCCCCGATATCCGAGAGATTGAACACCTCGATCGAGGGGATAACGGCAGAGGAAACCTCTCCCAAAAATTTTTCGTACCGATTCCGGGTCAGGCGGGGGGTATCCCCATAATCCAGGTCCAGGCTGAACAGGAACCGGGAATCCAAAAAATTCTTTGGTGCAAAATCTGCCACAGTCTCAGGTCTGAACACATAGGTATAATACTCGCTTTCAGGATTATAATAATATTCACGGCGATGCCCTGCAAGCTGGGTATTCAAAATATTTTCCATTCTATCCCGGGTCTCTTTGGTGGCGATCCGAACCCGCTGAATCTGGCTGCCCTGGGCCAGGTCGAAATCAATGCCGGCCACCCAGGAATTCAACATGACCTTTCCGTCCTGGAATTTGATGCTTTTTGCGATGGAGGTCAGGATATGTTTCAAGGATTCCTTGGTAATGGTTTCAAAAAAGTAATCGGGCAGGCCCAGGTCGTTGAGCAGAATCCCGGCAGCCATGTTAATACAATTGGCAGTAACCAACCCTTCAGAAGACAGATCAATCACAGCTTCGTATAAAACACTGGGGTTAAGCTTCACACTTTGGGCTTTATTAATGATATAAGCGCCTGCTGAAACAGGGGGGCGACTATCAGCTTGAGTTTCCATTGGATCTCCTATTTTGCGCGTCTGTTTTTTTTGAAAATTGATATGAATCGAATTGCCGGATAATTACGTTTACATGGATGCTGGATTCGGTGTAAATTAACATTTTTCTTTGTCAGGTTACAATGATTTAATCAAATACGAGTTAAAAAAATTTGAAAACACTAAATTTCCTTTTAATTTTTAATTTTGCCCTTGCTCATATACCCTTGAATATGGTTGGTCAATAAAAAACCATCGTTTTTTAAAAAAAATAGCCTTCTTGCCTATATCCCTTTGACAACCTCCTATATTTACAGTTCATTTCAACCCGGCATTTTGACTTCCAAAACCAAGGGGGATAGAATATTTTCTTTATTTTAAGTTAAAGGATACTAATATATGGAGACCGCCGCCCCCCCTTCCAATTTGAATTGACAGGGCCTGTTTGACCATCTTCACCTGACCCCTTTCACTTTTTCCCCGACAGGGGATGGGTATTGCCGTAAGTCAATCAAGGGCCGGCAATTTTCTTGACAAAAAGCAATTCCCACCCTAAACTTACAACTAATCACTTTCATTCATTATTACTCTATAATTATTGTTCTAAAACTAACCCGGCATCCTCATTCTGCAATATAATCCAGTCTGGATCTGCCGCAAAAAAATTCGATTAAAACAAAAATGAATTCAATTCCATGAGGTATGAACAATCATAAAGGAATATATGGATAAAACAAATCATCATTGCCCGATATCCGGCTGGCCCATAACCTCAAAACCGGAATGGCAAAATATTGATCTTGGAGAAGGATATTTCGTATCCTTTAAATTGATCGGTAAAAAAATATTATTATCCTACCTTTCAGGCAATAGTGGGAGGAACGGCATAGACCGGTTTTTTGAAGAACGCAAAAAAATATTAAAGAGTGCAGACCTGTTAAACAAAAAATTCATTGAATTAAAAGATTACAGCCAGGCCGTTGGTATTGCGACAAAGGAGGCACGACAACAATTTATAAAGCATATGAAACTGGAAAGAAATCAGGGGAATATGATTGGATATTTCGGTTATAATGCATCCTTGTCCATCAAACTTGGGTTCAGTGTAGGTAAGAGATTGCACAAAGCCACCTTCCCCATGCAAATAGTTGGTTCCTATAAAAATGCCATGGAAAAAGCCATGGGATTGCTGAAAGAAACGTGGTTGTCAGATCAGCCCAAACGGTTCGCCAGGGATGACTGGTTCCTTGAATTCCAGGACTATCGTGTCAATTTCGAAGTCATTGGGGATGATATTATTTACAATCGTGCCCAGGGAGTATTGAGAAAATCCTATGTTGAACCATTTTTTAAACTGTATGAAAAAGTTCTTGATGAATCCGGAATCATTTCAAAGAAATACCATTTTCGAATCGCCAATTGGGAAAAAATGGAAAGCAGCGACTGGGCCGCAAGAACTCTTTACATCAAAAAGCTGAATAATTTGGATAAGAAAATTCCTTGTGGATTTACTATAGGGTTTGGCTTGAATCTATTTATGAAAAAAATAATTAATACAAGCAGAATATTATTGCCTTTTCCAATAGCAATTTCAGATAACCTGGAAAAGGCAATTGATCTTATTGAGAAAGAGAAAACCAAAAAAATGGATATTGACCACTTGGCTAAAAAAAATAAGCCAAAATTTTTCCAGCGCCATAAAAACTCTAAAATCCAAATCAATAATCTCCTGGCATTTATGGGGAAAATCAACTGGGATACCAATGGCCTTGAGTTGAAGGAAAATCAAACCAATATTTCCACTGATTTTTTACCCCTTTATCAATCGTTTTCTCTAATTAAACAGGATTTTGACAGTATTTTATATGAGAAGACCAAAGCTGAAAAAAAAACACTTGAATCCAGTAAAAATCTGGAAATAATGAACGTTGAATTGGAACGTGCCATTGAACGGTCAAATCAGATGGTTGCTGAATCTGCCATGGCATATTTAGAGCTTGAGCAAATATTTCGAGCCTCAACCGAGGGGCTTTGGGTTGTTTCAAGCTCCTTTGATATATTGCGGGTCAATAAAATGTTTCTCAGTATAATTGGCAGAACCAATGAGGAGATTAAAGGCAAAAAATGCTATGAAGTATTTCCCACCCGTCTTTGTCACAGTCCGGAATGCCCTGTTAGCGGCATCGTTAATGATGCAAGTCCCCATATAGAGCTGGACCTTGAAAAACAAACAAAGGGCAAGATGCCCACACCCTTTATTTTATCTGCATTTCCTTTCCGGGATGCGGAAAATGAAATTATCGGTGCCGTGATTGGTTTGAAGGATATTACAGAACGTAAAAATGCTGAAATACTCCAGGCTGAAAAAATTAAAGCTGAGGCTGAAAATTTAGCCAAGAGTGATTTTCTATCCAATATAAGCCATGAAATGAGAACACCCTTAAACGGGGTGATCGGCATGACGGAATTAATTCAAAATACAGAACTGGATGAAAATCAAAGAGACATTTTTAATACCATTGTAAATGAAGCCAGAGCCCTGATAGGAATCATCAATAATGTTCTTGATTTTTCAAAAATCGAAGCCGGTAAGTTTGATCTTGAAAATATCCCATTTAAATTAAGGCACCTGATAGAAGATATTTCTAACAGCATTGCCGTGATAGCCCATCAAAAGAAGCTGGAACTAACCTCTTTTATATCCCCGGATATTCCATACTGGTTAGACAGTGATCCGGGCAGGCTGCGGCAGATACTGATGAACCTGGCGGGGAATGCTTTGAAGTTTACCCACAAAGGTGAAATTTTTATTACCGCCCATGGGGAAAAAGATCTCGGGAATAAGGTCAGAATTAGATTTTCCGTAAAAGATACAGGGATCGGAATACCCAAGGATAAACAAAACGCAATTTTCAATAGTTTTACCCAGGCAGACGGGTCAATCACGAGAAAATACGGAGGAACAGGCTTGGGTACAGCCATCTCCAAACAGCTTGTGGAACTGATGGGAGGAAAGATCGGGTTCACAAGTGAAGAGGGCAAGGGAAGTACCTTTTTTTTCACAATAGACCTGTTGAAACAAGAAAATTTACAAATTATTCCGGAAATAAAAAAGGTTGATCTGGACAATTTAAAGATTCTGATCGTGACCCAGAACAAAAACATCCGATATGTTCACATGGAATATCTCAAAACCTGGGGCTGTAATCCTGTTTCTGCCGGGTCAGTGAATGAGGCTTTATCCATACTGGAAAAATCAATTTTGGCAAAAGAACCTGTTGATATTATCTTAACAGATTCCCTTTTGCAGGATGGCACCGGCTTTCAACTGGCTGAGCAAATAAGAAAAATAGAAAAACTGGAAAAAATCCCCATCATACTGATGACATCTGTCGGCTGGATAGGGGATAGCAAACGGTGCAAGAATATTAATATTAACGGCTATTTGACCAAGCCGGTAAAGCAGGATAATTTAAAAAAAATCATTAAAACTGTTCTAGGATTATCCACAGAGGATGAAATTAAAAATTCTTTCCCCCTTGTGACAAGGCACACCCTGGCGGAAACACATAGAAACACGATACAAATTCTTCTGGCAGAAGACTATCCCACCAATCAGCAAGTCGCTTTGAGTTATTTGAATGAAGCAGGCTACCAGGTAGATCTGGCAGAAAATGGGAAGGAAACCGTGGATATGTATAAACTAAAACACTATGATATTATTTTAATGGATATACAGATGCCGGTTATGGGGGGATTTGAAGCAACAAAAATTATTCGCAGCCTTGGGGGAGGCCCCAGAACAAATGAGGGAAATATTGCAGCCAATTTGCAGGCAATTCCCATAATTGCTATGACAGCACATGCCATGGGAGGTTATAGGGATCTGTGCATGGAAGCAGGAATGGATGACTATATTTCAAAACCTCTATTGAGAAAAGACCTTTTTGCCATGGTGGACAAATGGACGTTGAAAAATGCCGACCGCAAACCTTTGGTGGGGATTTTAACCAAAGAAAATTTAATTGTGGAAACAGTAAAACCTCCAGGCGACGGGAATAACCCAATGGACTATGACAGGGCCTTGGAAGAGTTCATGGGTAAAAAAGAAATTCTGGCAAAAGTCCTTGGCGTATTTTTGGAAAATGCCAGGGATCAAATAAAAATTTTGGGTCAGGCCATAAATGATAAAGACTTGGAGATTGTAGAAAAAGAGGCACATACCCTTAAGGGAGGGGCTGCAAATTTGACGGCCCAGGGACTTTCCCGGATTGCATCAGAACTTGAAGATATGGGAAAATCAGGAAAATCCCAGGGGATGGAAAAGGTTTTGGAGAAATTTGAAAAAGAATTTTTGCGATTGGAATTGTTTCTGAAAGACAATCACACGGGAATAGAACCATAATGTTGCCGCTTTTTATTCAAAAACATGGTTACCGCTAAATTGAAAACCCGGAATGCTAACGGAGAATCAATGAAATTTCTTGTCGTTGACGATGATTTTATAAGCAGGACAAAAATGCAGACTATCATAGAATGCTTTGGGGAATGTCTGACCGCAGACAGCGGAAAGGCCGCATTGTCAATGTTTAATGATGCCCATGAAACAAACACCCCCTTTGATCTTATCTGCCTGGACATTAACATGCCGGATATGGATGGTACAGAGGTCCTGTTTAATTTAAGAGAACATGAGGCAAACAAAAATACTCCAAAGCAGGACCAGGTTAAGATAATAATGGTTTCATCCCATTCAGATAAGGATTATATCATTACATGCCTTCAGGCAGGATGTAATGATTATATTGTTAAACCATTTGATAAAAAATCCATCCTTGAAAAGTTTAATAACCTTGGGATAAAAAAGGAAGAGATAAAACCGCCGAAAAAAGAATTGGTGACAACTAAAAACAATGCCCAAAGTTCCGGGGTGGATGATATTGATACGGGAAAATCAAAAAAAGATAAGATAAAAACCCTTGTGGTTGACGATGATTTTATCAGCCGGACAAAAATGCAGGTAATAATGGAGGATTTTGGTGAATGTGTGGGTGTTGAAAACGGCTATGCCGCCATAGCAATGTTAAATGAAGCCCTAGAAAAAAATGTACCCTTTGATCTAATTACTTTGGATATTGCCATGCCGGACATGGATGGTACAGAGGTTCTTTTCAGAATAAGAGAAAGCGAGGCCAGGAAAAACATTTTAAAGGAAAATCAGGTCAAGATAATTATGGTAACAGCCCATTCAGACAAGGGGCATATTTTCACCTGTGTCCAGGCGGGATGTAATGATTACATTATTAAGCCTTTTGATGTGAAATCCATCACCAAAAAACTAAATGAAATCCATACAAAAGAGGGGTTTGCCTTTTACGGCAAAAAAAAGTTTTAACCTTCCATCTGCTTAATATTTTGTCAAAGGGGTGCCTATACCTCAAATTGCTTAAAACGCCCGATTTCATGGCCGTGTCCTCCCCATAGAGCCGGCCTGCCATGTAAAGGCACATGTCAATGCCGGCAGTCACCCCTGCCCAGGTAAGAATTTTTCCATTGTCCACAAAGCGTTGTTTCCTGTATAAATTGGGCATAACATTTAGCTGCCGCTTGAAAGCCCGCATTATCATCTCTTCACTGCGGAAAGACCCACAACCCATTGAAGGTTTTCAGTTCTAATTGGATTTGAAGCTGTATTTTTGGCCTCCAATGGAAGCTTCATACATCAGGCCGCCCTTTGCATGAGCAAAAACGACCATACCCTTTCTATAACTTGTTTTTGCCTGTTCTCCCGTGGCAGGACCGGCACTTGCGCCGCCGCTCACACCTTCCGTCCCTGCCGATGCCTGTACCCCGGCAGTAATGGCAACGGCAGAAGCCGAGGCATCAAATTCAAAGTTCCCGCTGGTAAATTCACCATAGGATCGCTGATCCTGGAAAAAAATAATCTGGCTGTATGCTTGACCGCCCAATTGAAACCCAAAGCTCAGTTTAACCAGGGAGGTGGTTCCGGTTACCTTACCGCCTTTATAAACCTTGCCTTCGCCATAGGCACCACCAATCCCTATGCCTCCCTTTCCAATGGTCGGGAAAACAGCATAGCCATAACAATTCTTAAAAAAAGGCTGTACTATCTCGGATTGTTTAAATACTGAAATAGCATTTGAATAATTATCAGCGGTTGCAACGCCTGAAAAACATGCTGCAAAAAGTATTATGGCCAAAAATGATTTAAAAATTTTCATAACACACCTCTTTTTCCATGTTTAATAAAATTGTTTAATAAAATTGTTTAATACCAGGTTGTTATTAGGCGAAAGAATCAGGGGGGACTCTTATCGACGATACAAAAATTAGGGTAGATCCTATTAAAAGAACACACAATAGATTCTAGCGCAAGACAAATTATATTTTATATAAAACTAAACAATATACATCCTGATAAAAAAGTACTGATCTATGGTGCCGGTTGTGTCAACTTGCTGTCCAAAGATTGTGACACCTTCCATGTGCTGGACCTCGTGTTTGACCCTGAAAAAATTGCCCGCCCGGATCACCCGGGAAAAAGGCAATGGAAAGGAAACCATTACTCCACAAAGATACCGATATGTTTCATATAGGTGGTAATTTCCCGGACGGTTTGCCCGATAAATGATACATTTACCGGAACAATAATAATGGTATCATCCCCGGCCACAGATCCCAGAACCTTATCAAACCCGTGGTCATCAATAAATTTGGCAACGGTGTTGGCCGTCCCGGGGCGGGTCTGGATCACAATCTGGTATCCATTGTCTGCGATTTTGATCACCAGGGAATCAAAAAAACCAATATCTCTAAGCCCTGGCTCGGCCGGTGCCAGGGCATAGACAACATTACCCTTTTCATCCTGGCCCTTTACGGCGTTGATCTTTTTCAAAGCCCTTGAAACAGAGGACTGGGTGGTGTAAACCCCTTTTTCCCCAAGGGCCAGGACGAGCTGAGCCTGGTTCCCGGAAATCCCCTGGGAGAGCAGCAGATTTAATTCATCAGAAATAGTCATGGCGTATATTCAGTTCTTTGTATTTTTATGTAAAATTTTCATACTTATATCATATATATGCATAAATGCAAACTTTATGCGCACTTTATACATAACACTTGACTATTTCAAGATTTTTCTGCATTAATAGTTTCATGCTCTCAACCCAAAACCAATAAAACTAATCATAAAGAATTGAAGACTCAAGGAGATATTATGTCAAAGGAAAAAGTAGTTCTGGCCTATTCAGGCGGACTGGACACATCAATCATCTTAAAATGGCTGCTGGAGCAGGGATATGAAGTCATTGCCTACATGGCCAACATTGGGCAGACAGAAGATTTTGATGCGGCTGAGAAAAAAGCCCTGCAGATTGGCGCATCCCAGGTATTTATCGAAGACATGAGAAAAGAGTTTGTGACAGATTATATTTTCCCCGTCTACAAAGCCAATATCGTTTATGAAGGCCGCTACCTTCTGGGCACAGCCATTGCCCGGCCGATTATTGCCAAAAAACAGATCGAAATTGCCAAGGCCGTGGGTGCCCAGTATGTTTCCCACGGGGCCACGGGCAAAGGAAATGACCAGGTACGGTTTGAACTTTCCTATTATTCACTGAACCCCGAGATCAAGGTGATTGCCCCCTGGAAAAATAAAAATTTCCTGGATGCTTTCAAAGGCCGGACCGACCTTCTGGCCTATGCGGAAAAACACGGGATTCCCACCAAGCAGACCGCTTCCAAACCCTATAGCGAAGATGACAATCTGCTCCATATTTCCCATGAAGCCGGTATTCTTGAAGATCCGGGCCATGTGTGCGAGGAAAGCATTTA
>PIVS01000941.1 GCA_003353855.1 Desulfobacteraceae bacterium | reverse complement strand
AGGACCACAACATGTTGTGTTCCTTCTGGGACGGAGGCATATTTTTCATATTTTTCAGAGTTATAAAAAGTTTTTAGCTGTTTCTTGACAAAAGGCAAAAAAGCATTTACTTATCCTTTATAATGTGCTATGGCCGTAATGATTTCATCTTTCTTCAAATCAACTGCGCGACGGCCGAAATCCAGGCATTCGGAAATATATTTCGCATCGACAAGAGGTATCGATTTATCAAACAGGACATCAATCACAATAATTTCATGGTGATGGAAATTAATAGAAACGGTCAGCTGGCTTTTAACCAGCGACAGGGCAAACGCCCTGTTCACATTTTGGAAGCCTTCAATAAAACGTTTGGGTTCGGGGGTTAGTTTTTCGTGAAAGAACATGGCAATGACAATATCCGAGCCGCGCTTAACGGCCTCCATCACAGGTAAAACAGAAGCGTAGCCACCATCGACAAGCCAGCGGCCTTCAATGCAGATTGGGGGCAGCAGTGGATAATAGGCCGCAGTTGCATAAGCAGCTTCAGCTAAAAGCCCGTGGCTTAAAACGACCCCTTCGCCGGTTTGAATATCGGTTGTTTGCAATAATGTTGTTGTGGGGAGGTCTTCCAGTCTTATGTCCCCAAAAACCTTTTGGCAGACTTTCATGGCCTGATTCTTTTTGAGAAGGCCTTTGCTGATGTCAAAATGACCCAGTGGCATATTGGCTATTCCCATGAGTGTTCGATAATCGATACCAGAAAAAGGCTTTGTTTTTGATACCACTTTTGTGACATTGATTATTTGCTCGTTTGTATTTCCTGCACCACGGAGTGCTGCAAAAATACCACCCCCGCTACATCCGATAAGCAAATCTATGTTGATCTTTGCTTTATCCAGGAATTCAAACAGTGCCAATGAAGCCACTGCTTTCAGGCTACCGCTGCTGAGTACCACGCCGATTTTGGGGCGATCATGATTTGTTGTTTGGTTCACGGTTTTCATTTTATTACTATCTCTCCCTTCCGTTGATCTTACTTGATGATTTTTAAGTGACAGCGCCCGGTAAAAAGATGTTGAAGCGTTGTGGGTGGGACTTTACCGTTGGCATAACATTTCTGATGATTACGCTTATATTCACAGGCTTCATGGAAGTCCCAGTACTCGTCAAAATCGTTGCTACTACGTAGTGCACGCAGGCGTAGTACGGC
>PIVS01000392.1 GCA_003353855.1 Desulfobacteraceae bacterium | reverse complement strand
TCGATGGTATACTGTCGTGCTGCCTGAAGCATGGCCAAAAAGGCCATTTCATTTGCCATCCATTCCTGACAGGCCATCTTGGTCGATCCCACAGGGCCAAAACTCAGTCTTTCCTCAACGGTGTCAAAATTTGCGAAAAATGAGTTACATCCATTGTTACCGGTTGCTTTCATCTCTTCCTTTGAAAATGTAATATAAGGTGTGTTTAAGGCATCCGTTTTTTTGATGGGTCTCTGGTTTATCTCCACAAGATTCCATCCCGTATCAAAAAGAGAGAATCGATGTACAGTCTGGCTATCATTTTGGCTGGCCGTGCATGAAACAATGGAAAAGAACAGGATCAAAAGAAAAAAAGATTTGTTCATGGAATAAACTCCTTACGCCTTTGTTGAGATTTGAAGTGAATTGGTCTGGCTGTTATCATAGATGGATAGAAGAAAATTGCAAGGGAAAAGGATTGAGAATGGTTGTGAATCGTATATTTAAGGTGGTTTATGGAGGCACAGGTCGCGTCAGCAGACCGTTGCATCGGGCCGGACAAACCTGGCAATGATGGGATTGTGATCTGAAATTGGCTTACAGTCTATGGCCTGGATGTCAACCAATATCAGATCCCTTGTATATACCCTGTCCAGTTGGAAGCCAAACCACTCTTTAATATGTTCGGGATACCGGGGCCGGGCATGGACAAGATCCAGCATGCCTGTAAACTTATCCAGGATGGTTTTCCGGCTTTTTCTCCAGCAATTAAAATCTCCTGCCAGTATCATGGGGCCGTGGTGTCCCTTGATAAGATCGTAGAGCCTTGACAGCTCCCATTGATACCAGGCAAGGGATCTGAAATTAATAGCGTGGATATTGACCACCATTAACAGTTCTTTATTTGTAAATTGATAAATGGTGATTAATGTATTTTTCCTGGTGGATATATAGGCTTCCCTTGCCCGGGTCATTTGAAACTGAATGGAAAACGGGTCGGCCCCGGCAGCCGTTACCACACCGGAAAAATATCTTGGCAACCGGATATTGGCTGCCCCGACAAAGGGAAATCCGGCAATGGAAAAAAGGACCGGCGAAAAGATGGCCTCCTGGAGAAGTATCAGATCCAGGTGATATTTTTCTTTCCAGTTGCGGACCAGGGGGGTAAATTTTTTTTTCAGGTTTTCCTTGTGGACGTTCCAGCACATAAGGCTGAAGTCATCGGAGATAACTGTTTTTTCAAAAATAACCGGGGATTGTATGAGGGGGGCGGCAGGTGTTAACATGGCAGCTATAGCAGGGGAGCAAATACGCTCATTAGATTTTCACCCATTTTTCTCCACTTACTTGCAGGTTTCATCTGGCCCTCACATTTTTCAAGGAGCATTTTCATCCAGCGCTCACTGTCGGCAATGATTTTTTCAGAGTAGATAAAGCTGACCACCTCATAGTTTAAAAACAGGCTTCGCTGATCAATATTGGCAGATCCCATCATCACCCCTTTTTCATCGATCAAGATGGCCTTGGCATGTATCATCCCAGCCCGGAAAAGACAGACCTCAATTCCCTTGGCAGATAAATCCCTCATATAGCTGGACCGGCCAAGATCTGCAATTAAATGATTTGAGCTTGCCGGGGTGATCAGTTTTACATCCACCCCACGGTGCCTGGCAATGACCAGGGCCTGCATCAGGCTCTTGTCCGGCACAAAGTAGGGAGTGACAATCCAGATACGTTCCTCTGACGCAAATATGGCGGATAAAATGGCTTCATACAGGGCATCACTGGCAATATCCGGTCCGGAAGGGACTACCTGTATACTGGTATCGCCGTGGAAATCCGGCATCTGTTCGGGCCGGTCAAGTTTCTCCTTGGCACTGTGGTTCCAGTCCTCGGTAAAAATTTCCCTGTAATGGAATGCTGCCGGCCCCTGGATTGAAAAGAGGATATCCTGCCAACGGTCATCACAGGGGGTCGGGCCCATATATTCCCGGGAAAGGTTCATGCCGCCGGCCAGGACCGTTTTTCCGTCAAAGATGAAAATCTTCCTATGATTGCGCAGGTTGATATAATTTTGAACGGGTCTGGCCAAAAGGGGCATATAAAAAGCAACCTGGCCCCCGGCTTTCTTAAGTTCCCTTAAAGGCCCCTGGAAAAGATACAGGGGCAAAGAGCCGATACAGTCGATGAGCAGTTTGACGCTCACTCCCTTGGATGCTTTTTGGGTCAGTTGGGTAAGAATCGATTTGGCCACTTCATCTGAGCTGAAGACATAGGTGGAAATCTGAATCTGTCGTTCCGCCCTTTTAATCTGGGCCATCAATGCTGTATAGGCTTCGACCCCCTTGGAATAGAATTCAAACTGATTGCCAGTGGTGGCACCGGCAATACCGTTACCCCTCAGGATCGTATCAATGAAGGTAGCATTTTCCGGGGCAATTTCTCCCTTGCATGCCAGTTCAAACTGAGACTTTGTCTTCCGTTTTAGTTTCCGGCTCCGGAAGACAAAATAGAGGGGGACGGCAATATAGGGCAGCAGGATAATGGCCAGGAGCCAGGCAATCAAACTGGTGGGCTCCCTTCGCTGGTAAATCATGTGGCCCAGGGCGCTTATTACCAGAATGTCGGCAACAATGGCGCTTAAATGGATAATTAATATGTAAATCATCTTTTCGGGCATAGTGTTATCTTTGTTTGAAGTGCGATTTTACCTTGACCAATGGGTTTAGTATTATTCAAATCTGCCTCCCAAGTCAAGATTTTCCCATCCAATACCCGCAACCTATGTGATTGTCCGGGCGGCATCATCTTATATGATTTTGTTGATGTCAACCATACCAAACGGCTGGAGTCGGCTAGGATCGTGGAGGCATTTAAAAAATAGTTACATCCCGGTCCCGAACAGGACCGGGCTGTAAAACAGTTTGTAATTTAGAGGGGGATGAAAGAAAATTTCTGGCCGCCAATGGTAGCTTCATACATCAGCCCGCCCTTGGTATGGACAAAGACGGCCATGCCCTTTGTATAATGGGTTTGGGCTTGGACTCCCGTGGCAGGACCTGCGCTGGCACCGGCAGTGCCGCCTTCGGTCCCGGCCTTTGCCTGAACACCGGCGGTGATAGCCACCGCAGACAAAGAAGCATCAAATTCAAAATCCCCACCGGTAAATTCGTCATAGGATCGCTTGTCCTGGAGAAAAATTATCTCGGAAAAGGCCTGGCCGCCCAGTTGAAACCCCACACTTAGTTTTGCCAGAGAGACCGTGCCGGAAAGTTTTCCCTGCTTATATACCTGGCCTTTTCCATAGGCACCCCCGATCACCATGCCTCCTTTTCCCACCGTCGGAAATACGGCGTATCCGTAGCAATTTTTAAAAAAGTGCTGAACAGCCTCGGACTGCTTATAAACGGAAATCGTCTTTGAATAGCTGTCGGCAAATACCGGTGAGGATAAACCGGCTATCAGGAAAATTGCCAGCATAAAAAGGCTTGATTTTAAAATTTTCATTTTTATAACTCCATACTAATTCATGTTCGTTTAATCCATGGGTATTTTAACATGGAACCGGGCCATTGAAAAGATATATTGCCGGCAGCTTAAACTTTGATGTTTTCAGATTTTGGAATTTATTATCAAACTCAATCTTTAAATGGCCGTATGTTGTGATTTGAATATGGCGGTATCACCGATGACGAAGTCACGATGGCAGAGGTGCTCAGTGAAGTAGGATATGCCACAGCTTTTCACGGCAAATCACATATGGGGGATGTCGAATCCAGTTATCTGAACAAACAGGATTTTGATGAGGCTCTCTGGACACCTTATAACCAGGTGCCAAGCCTCTATGTCCCCCGAGGTCAAAGAAGCCCTGCCGTTATGCCAACTTCAATGTTCCTGGAGATGATCCCTATGACATGGACAAAGGTTGGCGACCTCGCGGCTACGTCTGGACCCTTGAAGGCAAAAAAGGCGGACCGGTTCGTGAGTGGGGTCCCACTCCACCCAATGAAGAAGGTTACATATAGTAAGGCACTTCAATTGCTGTCAACCCTGATTTCAAGTATTCTTCTTCTGCTTCAATAAATCTTTGGTGGTCATTTCACTGGAAGGTAAAAAAAACAAAAACAGTTATCAAAATTATGGATAGCGTTACTACCGGTGGATTTTTCCAATTGAGTTTATTGGTCATCGGGATAATCAGCATGAATCCTCGCAAACAATTAGGTCAAGATAAACAGCCCCATCTTTAAAATGGAATTAGCAAATAATCAAATCTGATTTTTCTTCTATTCGAACTATAGATTTAAGTCAAGATAATGGTGACAAATTATTCTGCAAACACTATGAATTACAATGGACTCCATGGGTTAAAACAAAGTCTTAAAAATAATATCAGATTTGCAGTTCCGGGGGCAGGTATAAGTCAATATGATGCTGTGCCAAAAATGTTTTAAACCCGATAATGGTTTCTTTACTGTATTCCATATGGACAGCCTGGTATTCACAATTATTAATACAGCCAAAGCAAAGGACGCAGGCAGAGGTGTCCACCTGATATTCATCTTTCTCAATATCAATTTCAATATTAATGGCATTGACAGGGCATTTTTCAACACATGCACCACATTGGACACAATTTTCCTTTATAATATAGTGGTTCTTAACCAATTGTTTGGTCCACCACTCGGGCCCGAAAATAGTGGAAAATTCCCTTAGGGTAAGTTTTTTAACAAACACCTGTGAATGGTTTTCTTTAATTTGCTCAAGGATAAACCCGGCATAATTACGAACCGATTGAAAGGTATCTTCATCTGGCAGATGTCTGGCATTCCATGTTTTTTCATTTACCTTGTCCTTTGACCAGGCCAGGGGAAA
>PIVS01000940.1 GCA_003353855.1 Desulfobacteraceae bacterium | reverse complement strand
CGTCATTCCTATGCCACCCACCTTCTGGAAGCCGGAGTCAACCTGAAGGTGATCCAGAAGAATCTCGGTCATTCCAATATTGAAACGACCATGATCTATCTCCATTTAACCAACGTTGGTATGGAAGATGCCTACCGTACCATAGATTCCTTGATGGGGGAGGATTAAGCATGGGGAAAATCACCGAGATATTCCGTGAGTACGGACCTGAATATCTAGAAAAATATCCCTACATGCCCCTGCAGCATAAGAAGGCACTCCATGCCATTATCCAATGTCGGTCCGGGAGATATGGTGCCGCTTTTTATCGCTGTGAAAGTTGTGGCAAACGCCACAGAGTCCATAGATCATGCGGCAACCGACATTGCCCACAGTGTCAGTATCACAAATCACAGGGGTGGCTTGAAAATCAGCTCAATAAAGCACTGCCGGTTCAATACTCTATGCTGACATTTACGGTGCCGGAAAAGATCCGACTTTTCATTCGGTCAAACCAAAAGGCGGCGTATAGCGCGCTATTCAAGGCTTCTTCTGCAGCAATCAAGAAGATTGTCAAGGATCCCAAATTTATCGGAACCAACCTTCCCGGTTTTACCGGAGTGCTTCATACCTGGGGAAGACGATTACCCTATCATCCCCATATCCATTACGTCATGCCCGCAGGTGGGCTTTCAAATGACAGGAAAAAATGGGTTGCTGCCCGTAATTCATTTTATCTGCCGGTAAGGGCCCTTTCACGGATTTACAAGGCCAAGTTCGAGGCAGAAATGAAGAAGCTGGGCCTTTTATCTGCGATTGACCCGAGTGTCTGGCAGAAGGAGTGGATTGTTAATATTCAGGCTGTTGGCAACCCCGAGGCTTCGCTGAAGTATCTTGCCCCCTATATCTTTCGTGTGGCCATCTCGGATAACAGGATCCTTGGTGTTGAAAATCGCATGGTGACGTTCTCGTACCGGAAATCCGGCTGTCGTCGTCTCCGAAAGACATCTCTGGAGGTCTTGTCATTTATCTCTCATTTTCTCCAACATGTACTTCCGGCAGGGTTTGCAAAAGTGCGTCACTATGGCTTTATGAATGCAAATTGCGCCACGCCTTTGAGCAAGATCCGTTATATGGTGATTGCCTGCTTCAGGCTCATTTCTTTGGTATTGAGTGATAGTGTGCATAAGCCCCCGCCCCGTTTTAACCATCAGCCATT
>PIVS01000391.1 GCA_003353855.1 Desulfobacteraceae bacterium | reverse complement strand
TTTGAAGTACCGTCGGATCAGGTTGCTATAGGCAATCACCGCCCGGTCCGGCCGGCAATTGTTGATGCCGCCGGGGGTGTAATCGTCCCTTTGTCTTCTTTTTTTGGAGGCCGTATAATTGGCCACCATGGAATCCACAGCCCCTGCGGTAATACCCCAGAAAAGCCTTGGCTGTCCCAGCCGGGAAATGTCGTCGGGGCTCTCAACATCCGGCTGACCAATAATGCCCACACGATATCCCTTGTCAGCAAGAACTTTGCCGATAAGGCTCACCCCCATAAAAGGAGAGTCAATATAGGCATCTCCGGTGACCAGAATAATATCCAGTTGTTTGATACTAAGTTTTTTTAATTCGCTTGGGGTGGTGGGAAGAAACATGGATGTCTAAAGGCTCCAGAAGGGTTAACGTGAATTCCAATAAAAATACAGTATACTAAATAAGGCGGCATAATTCAATTGCCTCATCTTGTATAAACTCCGGGCCCTGCCTGTTGCATTTTAAAGGGGGTGTGCTAAAGTAATTGTACTGTTCTGAACAATCTATTGCAGGCAAGGGATTTATGAATCAAAACAAATCCGGATTTAACCTTCACAATTTGTCCATCCAGTTCAGCCTGATCGTAATAGGAATTCCAACCCTTGTACTGGCCGTATTCGGCCTGTATCAGATCAAAACTCAAACCATTGCCTTTGAAAAAAACCTGGACAAAGTTCATTCTATGGCAGATTGTAACCCTTGACCTGATTCTGGGATGTGTGATGAGTCTTGTATTGTTGATACGATTTACAAGGCCCCTAAAGGATTTACAGAGCGGATCTGAAAAAATTGCCGCAGGCCATCTGGATCATCCCATAAATGTTCATCGGAGGGATGAATTGGGAGCTCTTGCAGCCAAGCTTTTGACCATGCGGGATGCTGTAAAGGAAAAAGTCGGCTCCCTTGAATCTGAAATTACAAAGATTCAGCAGGTTTTTTTCAATATCCTCAAAAATTGTGCAGAAGCCATGCAGGAGCTTGACCATCCAGAAGAACCCGTGTTTCATCTAAGGGTTGCCCCCCCCCAGGGGGGATTTTGTAGTAATCGAAATCCAGGACAATGGGCCGGGCATGGACGGGGAAACCCAGAAACGATTATTTGAACCCTTTTTTACCACTAAAGCAGTTGGCAAGGGGATGGGGCTTGGTCTGTCCGTTTCCTATTTTATCATTGCAGATAACCACAATGGTAAAATGAATGTTATTTCAGAACCGGGCAAAGGGGCCAGGTTTGTGATTCGTCTGCCTGTCTCTTAACCCTCCCCCCAGGGTTCCCCAATTAAAAGGCTAACCCGTCATCAAAAGCCAGATGCCGCCCACGGCAATAATTGCACCGGTGGCCGTAAGAGCAAGGGCCCTGGTATAGCATTGCCAAATCAGTTAACGAAATAAAGGTCGGTAAGACGGGTTACCTTTTTGTGTTGTATAAAGACGGTACATTATTAACCCATCCTGATCCCAAGCTGATCGGCAAAAACATAAGTGATAAACTGACTTTTCTCACATCTATGATAGAAAAGAAAAATGGATTTTTTGAATATGATTTTAAAGGGCCTAAGTTCGGGGTTGTTAGAACTATTGATGAATATGATTGGACGGTTGGCGGCGGTACTTATTATTCAGAAATCAGAGAGACTTTAAATGGCTTGAGGAATTTATCCCTCACCCTCTTTGCTATTACTTTGGTCGTTGTAATCTTGGGTATTTATTTTGTTGTCCAGGGCATGACCAAACCGCTTAAAATCATGCTTGACAATATGACAGACATTGCAGAAGGAGAGGGTGACCTGACTAAGCGCTTGAGGGAATCCAGGAGGTTACTGGAAACGTGGCTCAAAGTTCAAGCGTGTCCGGTGAGATTGCATCTGATATAGCCAGTTTAGATAACACTGTGACTGAAATGGCAGAAAAAAGTACCAGTGTTAATAATAGTTCAAATGATTTAAGCAAATTGTCTGACAGCCTTAAAAAGACAATGAATTTGTTCAAAATTTAGGTGATTAAGCCCTGATCTATTGTATTCCAAGGTAAAATCCGTGGACAATTTTCTATCATAGCCTGACCTAACCCTGGAAAATTTTCTCGTATCTTGATACCAGGGCCTTAAAATGGTATATTTATCCGATTTATAAAATTTTAATTTGAGAAGGGGCTTTTTGAAAAAAAAAGATAAATTTATATTTTTGTGCCAGTCCTGTGGGGCTCAGACGCCTAAATGGATGGGACGGTGCCCGGAATGCGGGGACTGGGATACCCTGGTAGAGGAAAAAATTATAATTGCAGGCTCTGGCAAGGCCCGTACCATTGCCCCTCCCGAGCCTGTATCCATTAATTCTGTGGAGGTTACAGATACCCAGCTGCTGAAAACCGGAATCACCGAGTTTGACCGGGTTCTTGGCGGCGGCATCGTGGACGGGTCATTGATTCTTATTGGCGGTGATCCGGGCATAGGTAAATCCACCCTCATGCTCCAGGTGCTTGCCACCCTGGCCAACTCTAAAAAAAAATGTTTGTATGTATCAGGTGAAGAGTCCATCCTACAACTTTCCATGCGGGGAAAACGGTTGGATTCAGGAAGCGATTCCCTTTTTATTGTGGCGGAAACAGATTTGGAATCCATTCTTTCCATGGTGGAAAAGAAGCACTATGACGCCATGGTGATCGATTCCATCCAGACGGTGTTCCATCCCGAGGTTTCTTCCACACCGGGCAGTGTCACCCAGATCAGGGAGGCCTCCATGCAGTTCATGCGTTTGGCCAAGACCACGGGTATTCCCATTTTTCTGGTGGGTCATGTCACAAAGGTCGGCGCCATTGCAGGTCCCAGGATAATGGAACACATGGTGGATACTGTCCTTTATTTTGAAGGGGATAAGAGCCATATTTTCAGGATCCTCAGGGCGGTGAAGAATAGGTTCGGGTCCACCAACGAGATCGGGGTTTTTGAAATGCGGGAAAAGGGTTTAAGCCAGGTGCCTAACCCTTCGGCCATATTTTTGTCAGACCGTTCTGCTGTGGCACCGGGCTCGGTGGTGACGTCCAGCATGGAAGGTACCCGGCCCATCCTGGTGGAAATCCAGGGCCTTGTTTCCAGTTCCGGTATGGGAAACCCCAGACGAACGGTGCTGGGGCTTGATAATAATCGGGTTGCCTTGATTTTGGCGGTCATGGAAAAACGCCTTGGAATGAACTTATCCGGACTGGATGTCTTTATGAATGTCATCGGCGGGGTCAGGATTGTGGAGCCATCTGCCGATCTTGCCATTGCAGCAGCGCTTGCCTCAAGCTTTTTGGATAAGCCTGTCCATAAGGAAACCACCCTTATTGGAGAAATCGGCCTGACAGGGGAGATCCGGGCGGTAAGTCATGCCCAGGCAAGGATTAAGGAAGCTTCTAAGATGGGGTTTACCACCTGTTTGGTCCCAAGTTCTGCCATGAAGCAATTATCCCGTGTGGAGGGAATGACCATAGAAAGTGTCAGTTTTTTAAAGGACGCCATGGAGGTATTATTTGATGGCCAAGAAGAGTAAAGGGGCAAAGGGCAGTCAATGGGCAGATCATTTGACCCAGAGGGCCAAGGCGGAAAACTATCCGGCACGGTCGGTGTATAAACTAGAGGAAATTCAGAAAAAATTCAAGGTGATAATGCCAGGAAGCCAGGTGCTGGACCTTGGTTGTGCTCCGGGTTCCTGGCTCTTATATGCGGCAAAGCAGGTGGGCGGTAAGGGCCGGGTTTTTGGCATAGATCTAACCCGGATTGATATTAAACTTCCCGATAATGTGACAGCCATCCAGGATAATATTTTAGCCCTGGAAAATGACCGGTTCCTTGCAGTGGAAAATGGCTTTAATACAATCTTAAGTGATATGGCACCCGCCACCACAGGCCGTAAGGATGTGGATGCGTTCAGATCCTTTGAACTTTGTACTATGGCCTTGGAAACGGCTAAAAAATTTGGGGTTCCCAATTCAAATTTTGTCTGTAAGATATTCCAGGGAAATGAGTTTAAAAAATTTGAGAAAGAGGTTAAGTCTGTATTCAAAGATTGTAAAACGTTTAAACCGGAAAGTTGCAGAAAACAAAGTAAAGAAATATATATAATCGCAAAAGGTAAAAAATAAGGAGGCAATAGCATGTCAGGACATAGTAAGTGGTCTACCATCAAACATAAAAAAGGGGCGGCGGATGTAAAAAGAGGCAAGATTTTTACAAAGCTGATCAAGGAGATCACCGTGGCTGCCAGAATGGGCGGCGGGGATCAAGAGTCCAATCCAAGACTCAGGCGTGCCCTGAATGATGCCAAGGCTCAGAATATGCCCAAGGATACCTTTGAGCGGGCCATTAAAAAAGGGACCGGGGATCTGGAAGGGGTGAATTACGAGGAAATCCTCTATGAAGGATATGGCCCTGGAGGTGTGGCTGTTCTGGTGGAGTGTCTCACGGACAATAAGAACCGGAGCATTGCCGATGTGCGATATATCTTTGGTAAAGCCGGTGGAAATGTGGGGACAGACGGATGTGTGGCCTGGATGTTTGATAAAAAGGGTTTGATCTCGGTCAGCAAGGAAGATGCCGATGAAGACAGGTTGATGGACGTTGCCCTGGATGCCGGGGCAGAAGACATAAGGGATGAAGGAGATGTCTTTGAGATTATCACGGAGGCCGAAGATTTTGATGCGGTGAAGGATGCCGTTGACAAGGCACAGATAAAATACCAGATGGCCGAGATTACCATGCTGCCCCAGAATATGACGGCGGTGGAAGGCAAGGAAGCAGAACAGGTGATCCGTTTCATGGATGCCCTGGATGATTGTGATGATATC
>PIVS01000390.1 GCA_003353855.1 Desulfobacteraceae bacterium | reverse complement strand
ACAACTTTCTTAACATCGGAAACCGTTACCAGTTCGCGCTTGAGCAATTCGGCCACTTTTTTGAGCTCTGCATAGGAATAGCCCTGGCCGTAAAGGGCGTAATAAACACCAAACACATCCCCGAAATCATCGTTGATGATACTGGGGCCGGCCCCCGGGGGCAGTTCCGGCTGCACATCGTAGATCTTGCGGCGCATCTCGTCCCAAACTTGAGCAATGGTGAACTTGTCATAGTGATCCTGGAGCTTGACCTTAACCGTGGAAAGTCCCCTTGAGGAGTAGGATTCCACCCGCTTGAGCTGGCCCATCTCCTGGATGGCTTTTTCGATTCTCTCGGTCACATCCTCCTGGACCTCCCGGGGGGATGCACCGGGATAGGGGGTGAGGACAACGGCATCCTTGATAACAAACTCAGGGTCTTCCAGACGGGGCAAATTTTGGTAGGCCTGGTAACCTATAATCAGCATTACAATTGTAACGGTCCAGGTGATAACACTTTTACGGATGGAGAACTCGGCAATATTCATGGGATCAGATCCTTGTTGTTATTCTTTCCAAATGCTTACTTTCATTCCTTCCCGGAGCTTGGTGAGCCCGGAAGTGACAATGACCTCTCCTCCGGCCAATCCTTTGAGGATCAGGATATTTTTTGAACCGGTTATTTCACCTACTGTAACCTCTGTCTTGTGAACTGTCATCCCTTGCTTTTTCAATACCCAGACAAAGGATTTGTCTTTGGCATCCTCCATGACAGCAATGGCAGGAATGACAATCTGGGCCTGCATATTTTTTGTTTCCACACGCTTACCGGTTACAGTGGCTGTCATACCCGGCAGGATGTTGATGCCTTCCGGCTGATCCATAACAAGAACAACCTGGTAGGTCTGGGTCTGGGGATCCGCCTCGGTGGAGTATTCTCTCAGGGTAACCGGAAATGCTCTGCCCGGGGCTGCGGCAAAGGTTGCCGTGGCGTTGATCTTTTTTTCCTGTTCAAGATTGGCAATCAAGGTTTCGGGGGCATCCACGAGAATTTCTATCTTTGAATTGTCCTGGAAAAAAATGATGGGCTGTTTGGCCTGGACTTCTTCAAAATTTTGCACATGCCGCTTGGCTACGATTCCATCAAAGGGCGCTTTCAAGTTGGTATCTTTCAACGCATTCCGGGCATCTTCCAGTTGAGCTGTTGCAACATCCCTTGAGGCCTTATACTGATCAAAATCCGCCTTGGAAACTTGTCTGCGCACATAGAGTCCCTTATATCGTTCATATTGCCGATCGGCATTAATGGCTCTTGCCTTGGCCGCATCCAGAGTAATCTTAAAATCCCTGGGCAGAATGCGGGCCAGGAGCTGTCCTTTTTTAACGTATTGTCCCTCTTCCACAGGCAGTTCCACCAAGGGGCCTGGCACCTTGAAGGAAAGATCCACCCGCTTGTTGGCCCTTGTTTTTCCGGGAAAGGTAAGTGGAATATTGCTGCTGCTGCCCGCTACGGTCATAACCTTCACCGGCCGGACAACCTCTTTGGGAGCGGCTTCATCTTTTTTTTCGCAACCGCTGATTACCATCGTAAATAGAATGGCGACAGCCATGAATTTGAGTTTTTTTCTTAAGATCAAGCCAAACAAACCGATAAAGGTGGCAGTCCGATTCATGATTAAACCTCTGTATATTGATTGTTTTTACAATGGGCCTGAAAAACAGATAGTCTTAAGCCCGGTTCCCTTTGCGTACTGTTATATCCTGAAATAGTCATTCTGGCAAGAGTTCAAGCGGATCAGATAAAGAGAGGCTTAACAAAACTGGAACCTGATGTCATGGGACAGGGATGGGATAGATTAATTTCAGGGGGTTCAAGATTAATAAAAATGGATGATATAAAACAAGATATTGACAATTTATCAAAAAATAGGTCACATTGGGCAAAATAAAAGCTGTAAAGCCAAAAGAATATAGATGATAACGAATAGATTAAAGATGTGAATATGCTGACAGATTTGGAAAAAAAAATAATTGCCCTGCTTCAAACCGATATTCCGGTTGTCAAACAGCCTTTTCGGGAAATGGCCGAAAAAATAGGCATTACCGAAGACAAGTTTTTAAAGGTTCTTAACGATCTCAATGATCAGGGAATGATCCGCAGGTTTGGTGCCACTATCAAACACCAGAAATCAGGCTATAAGGCCAATGCCATGGTGGCCTGGAACGTGGATGAGGAGCGGGTGGAAAGAGTGGGAAATATCATGGCCACCTTCAGGGAAATCACCCATTGCTATAGAAGAAATCCCGCACCGGGATGGGAATATAATTTATACACCATGGTCCATGCTGCAGATGAAGAGGGCTGCTATGCCATTGTTAAAAAGATATCCCAGGCAGTTGGAGAAAAAAATTATACCCTGCTTTTTTCCCGGCAGGAATTAAAAAAAACATCCATGAAATATTTTGAAGACTGATCCTCCCCATATTCTTTGTGTAAATCCCTGGATCCATGACTTTGCCGCCTTTGATTTCTGGGCAAAACCCCTGGGACTTTTGTCCATTGCCGCCATCCTGAGGGAAAACGGCCTGGAGGTAAGTTTTTTGGACTGCCTGGATCGGTTCCACCCCAAGGAGGAGCGACCGGGTAAGATTTTATGGGATGGGAGGGGCCCTTTTCGCAAAACCCCCATCAGCCTTCCCGATGACATTAAAAGCCTGATGCCGGAAATCGGCCAGCCCTTTTCCCGTTATGGGATTGACCCGGAATGGTTTTACCAGGATCTCAAAAATCTGCCCAGGCCCGATCTTATCTTTGTCACCTCCCTTATGACCTATTGGGCCACCGGGGTCAGGGAAACCATAGAAATAATAAAAAAAGTCTTTCCGGATGTGCCAATAATCCTGGGAGGAATTTATGCAGGGCTCTGCCGGGACCACGCCATAACCCATTCCTTGGCAGATCGGGTGATAACAGGCCCGGGGGAGTCCTGCCTTCCATCCCTTGTCAAGGAGTTCACAGGGGTTGACCTTAAACATATTCCCGACCCCGATGATCTGGACACCTTTCCCTTCCCGGCACTGGACCTGCAGCGTCACTTGGCCTATGCCCCCATCCTGACATCAAGGGGATGCCCGTTTTCCTGTGAATACTGCGCCTCCTCTTTTTTGGAACCCACCCTTCGGCGGCGGTCGCCGGGGAATGTATTCAAGGAAATTCAACACTGGCACCTGGGCCATGGGGTTAAAAATTTTGCCTTTTATGATGATGCCCTGCTGGTGAGCGCTAAGTCCCATGCCTTTCCTCTGTTTGAAAAAATCATCGCTTCAAAAATGACGGTTAATTTTCATACACCCAATGCTATTCACATCAGGGAAATCACGCCGGAGGCGGCGGATCTCATGTTCAGAGCCGGATTTAAGTCCATTCGCCTGGGACTGGAAACCACTAATTTTTCAACTGCCCGAAACCATGATAACAAGGTTAGGGAAAATGAATTTTTCCGGGCAGTGGAAAATCTGAAATCCGCCGGGTTTGAATCTGAGCAGTTGGGAGCATATCTTCTCTGCGGCTTACCCAACCAGGATCTTGAAGAGGTGGCAGCCTCCATGGCGGTTGTAAAAAAAACAGGGATTTTGCCGGTGCTCGCCTATTACACCCCCATCCCCCATACCCCCATGTGGGAGGATGCTGTTAAAAATGCCAGGTTTGATCTCACCAAACACCCTGTTTTTACAAATAATACTCTTTTTCCCTGTGTTAAATCTGATGCAGATCTCAATCGTATTTCTCAATTGAAAAATATGAAAATTTAGGGTATACCCCTTTCAGCTTTGTTTAGAATTTGATGAACGTTATATTTAAATAATATTAACAGGCAAAATCAAAGAGGGGCCACGTGGATTTAACAGGTATTTTGATCCAGACATTGGGCGGGTTGGGGATGTTTATCCTCGGCATGAAGATGATGACCGAAGGACTCCAGGCCACCGCTGGCCAGAAGATAAGAAGTATTCTTGAAGCGATCTCCTCCAACAGGGTCCTTGGCTGTGCCACTGGGGCCGGGGTAACAGCCCTTGTTCAGTCTTCCTCTGCCACAACCGTGATGCTCATTGGATTTGTCAGTGCCGGAATCATGGGCTTTGAACAGGCAGTCGGAGTGATTATCGGCGCCAATGTGGGCACCACCATCACAGGTCAGATGATTGCCTTTAAACTGACAAAGGCGGCATTGCCGGCCATTGCCCTGGGGGTCGGGCTCAAATATTTTTCCAAAAAGCGTAATTATCGGCATATCGGTGATATCATCCTGGGGTTTGGTCTGCTCTTCTACGGTATGACCGTCATGAAACAGGGACTTGCTCCCATAAAATCAGATCCCCAGTTTATCTCTTTTTTTACAACATTCTCAACGGAAAGTATGGGGGGGATTCTACTTTGTGTGGCCATGGGCGCTATTTTGACCGTCATGGTTCAATCCTCCTCTGCCACGGTGGGCCTGACAATGACATTGGCGACCGCAGGGCTCTTATCCTTTCCCACGGCCCTGGCCCTGGTGCTGGGTGAAAATATCGGCACCACCATTACGGCCCAGCTGGCAACCATGGGATCCAAAAATGTTGCCGCCCATAGAACCGCCAATGCCCACACCGTCTTTAATGTTGCCGGGGTGGGCATTATACTGGCCATTTTTCCTTTTTTTGTGACCATTGTCCAGACGATGACCCTGAAAATGGGTGCCGGGCCCGTGGATCAATTGGTGAACAACGAATATGTCAATTCAGCACGGTATCTCGCCAACGGGCATACCCTCTTTAATGTTATCAATGCCATGGTTTTTCTGGTTCTTATGCCCAAGCTGATACAGCTGACCCTTTTCATCTCCCCAAAGACA
>PIVS01000389.1 GCA_003353855.1 Desulfobacteraceae bacterium | reverse complement strand
GATGCCAACCAAGGCTGGCGGGTGACCATTATCAATGATGCCCCCCTATGGGACCTTAACAGGGCCAAGTATTTTGCCGATGCCTGTGCAGAGATGAATATTGCCTGGCTGGAAGAACCTCTTCCCATGGATGATTATGACAATCTTTCCGCCATCACCCGTTACAGCAGGATCCCCGTCACCGGCGGTGAAATCCATACCAACGGCAAGGCTGAACTCAAGTACATGGTTGAAAAAAAATGTTATGATATTTTCCAGCCAGATGCCATCATGACCGGCGGCATTGCCCATACACTGGAAGTAGCTGCCCATTGTAAAAAACACGGCTTAAAATTCACCCCACACACATGGACCAATGGAATTGGGTTTGCCGTGAATCTCCATGTGCTTCTCGCCAGCGGATTCAATGGGATAAAACCCCTGGAATACCCCATCAATCCCCCATCCTGGACCGTTCAAAAAAGAGACGGCATCTTAAAAAAACCCTTCATGCATGAAAATGGAATCCTTAATACCTCCTTTGCTCCGGGATTAGGCTTTGATATTGACAAGGACAAGCTCAGCAAATATGGGAAAAAGTTTTTCAGTATGAACAAAAAAAAACTAATGTTTTACACCATAAAGGACAAAGGCCTCTTCACGGCCTTGAGGCTGAACTCAAACAAGAAAAAATATGGGGTGGACGGCAAAAACAAAAAAGAAATCAATCAATGATTCCGATGAGCTCCACTTCAAAAATAAGGGTTTGTCCGGGTTTGATTGTATCCCCTGCTCCCTGGTCACCATAGGCCAGATCTGCGGGGACATATAACTCCCACCTGGATCCGGCAGGCATTAGCTGCAAAGCCTCAACCCACCCCTTGATCACACCGCCCACCTGGAAAACCGCAGGTTTTCCCCGGGAAAAAGAGGAGTCAAAAACCGTCCCATCCAGAAGACTGCCCTTGTAGTTGCATTCCACTGTATCTTTTGGCCCCGGCAAGGGTCCTTCCCCTTTTTCCAAAATTTTATATTGCAGGCCGGAAGACAGACTGACCACCCCCTCCTTTAGCTTATTCCCTTCAAGAAACTTTGCTCCTGCAGCCCTGTTTTTTCCAGATGCAAGTTTCATGGTTTCCATCTGTTTTTGACTGGCCATACGCTGGTAGGCCATGAGCATCTGACGCAGCTGATCTTCTTCCATTTTCAGTTCACCGGCATGGCGGTCATTCACCCCCATCATGAAGTATTTTGGGTCCAGCTCCATGTATTTAGTAATATTTTTAAATATGTCGTACCCCAGGGCATAGGATATCTGCCGGGCCAAATCTGCTTTGTCAAGGATGTTGATCTCCTTTTTTTCTCCGGTTTCGGCAGGTTTTGCCTTTTCCCCGGCATTGGCCACGGGACTAAAAACCAGTATCCAAAAAAGGCCTGCCAGAATCATTGCTCGTTTCATAATCTTTCTCCTTGCTGTTCAATGCATAGTGTGGAAAATCGGGAATTATCTCATCCAGGAAACGATAGCAAAATCGAAAAAGCTTTACAATCATTTAGTTCCCGGATTTTGCGATAAAAACCTATCACTTGAAAAAAAATAACCGTGGTGACGCTATAATCCTGTAATAGTAAATTGCCGCTCCTGCACGGGCTCCTGCACGGGCTCCTTCGGGTGCCCATTGGAATATCTAGTTATTCCGGCCCGCCACAAAAGACCGAAGTGCCGGTCCTCCATTGACCTGGCGGGTTATGGTTGAAGATGTCACCAAAATTTAATTAATTGGGTTTACCCTTCAACCCCTTCTTTTCTGCTTGATTTTATAGACAAGTCTGACTATTATTGAGTTTTTTGGGCTATCAAAAAGTTCAACATTTGAATTTATAGAAAACCCGGTCCAGTATTTTGCAGCCGTAAGCTGTTTCAATAGATTTATAGAACAGGAGGAAGGAATGGCAAAAATTGTATATCGTGAGGAGATGGCCCAAGGGACCATCATTCTCAACGAGATAGAAGCACCCCGCATTTCCCGAAAAGCCAAACCCGGGCAGTTTGTAATACTCCAGGCCGATGAAACCGGAGAGCGTATCCCTTTAACCATGGCAGATACAAACCCTGAAAAAGGAACCATCACCATCATTTATATGGTGGTTGGCAAATCCACGGCCCGGTTCAAAGAGCTGAACCCGGGAGATGAATATTATGCCCTCATCGGCCCCCTGGGGGCGCCCACCCATGTTGATAAGGTTGGAAAGGTTGTCTGTGTTGGTGGCGGGACCGGTATTGCCGTTCTCCATCCCATCACCCGTGCTTTGAAAGATGCCGGCAACGAGGTTACCACCATCCTGGGTTCCCGAAGCTATGATCTTCTCATCATGGAAGAAAAAATGAAGGCCGCTTCGGACCACTTCCACATCTGTACCGATGACGGCTCCAAGGGTCACCACGGGTTTGTAACAGATGTATTAAAACAGACCCTTGAAAAAGATGACATAGACATGGTGGTGGCCATCGGCCCCATTCCCATGATGAAATTTTGCAGCCTGATTACCAAGGAAAAGAAAGTTAAAACCCTTGTGAGCCTGAACCCCATCATGGTGGACGGAACGGGCATGTGCGGCTGCTGCCGTGTGACCGTCGGGGGAGAGACAAAATTTGCCTGTGTTGACGGACCGGAATTTGATGCCCACAAGGTGGATTTTGATGAACTGGCCAAACGCCTTGCGTCCTACCTGGATGATGAAAAAGCAAGCATGGATGCCCATAACAATTGCAAAGCACAATAAAAATACCGGAAACGGTTGTATATAGGGAGGAATAAATGGCAGAGAAAAAACCAAAGAAAGCAAAGGTGCCCCGGGCAAAAATGCCCGAACAGGACCCAGAAGTCCGGCGCAGAAATTTTATAGAAGTCCCCCTGGGGCTCACCCCTGAAATGGCCGTAACTGAGGCCAAAAGATGTCTTCAGTGCAAAAAACCGGCCTGTGTTGAAGGATGCCCGGTATCTGTTGATATTCCTGATTTTATCAAGCTGATTGCAGAAAATAATTTTTCCGGTGCTGCCAATAAACTCTGGGAACGTAATGCCCTTCCGGCGGTTTGCGGCCGGGTCTGCCCCCAGGAGGAACAATGTGAGGGGCTTTGTATCGTTGGCAAAAAAGGTCAGCCCGTTGCCATAGGTTATCTTGAAAGATTTGCAGCCGATTACGAACGTCAGAACGGTATCGGTGATGTACCCCCTGTGGAAGACAAAACCGGAAAAAAAATAGCCGTCATCGGCTCCGGCCCCTCGGGCCTCACCGTTGCCGGAGATCTTCTGCTAAAGGGACATGATGTTACCATTTTTGAAGCATTCCACAAACCCGGCGGTGTCCTGGTCTACGGGATTCCCGAGTTCAGGCTGCCCAAGGAGATTGTTGCATCGGAAGTTGCCACCCTGGAAAAAATGGGTGCCAATATCGAATGCAATACCGTTGTCGGAGCCTCGGTCACCATTGATGAACTTTTTGAAGAGGGGTATGACGCTGCCTATATCGGTGTGGGAGCTGGCCTGCCAAGATTCATGAATCTGCCCGGAGAAAATTCAATCGGTATTTACTCTGCCAATGAGTACCTGACCCGGACCAACCTGATGAAGGGATATCTTTTCCCCGAATACGACACCCCCATTGCCCGGGGTAAAAATGTTGTGGTTCTGGGGGCTGGAAATGTTGCCATGGACTCTGCCAGGACGGCCATGCGCTTAGGGGCAGAATCGGTGAAGGTGGTTTATAGAAGATCCAGGGAAGAGATGCCTGCAAGGGAAGAAGAACTCCACCATGCAGAAGAAGAAAAAATTGAATTTGTTCTTCTGACCAATCCCACCCAGTTCTTTGGCGACGATGACGGCCGCCTCATCGGCATGGAATGCCTGAAAATGGAACTGGGAGAGCCGGATGCATCGGGCAGAAGAAGACCCATCCCCATTGAAGGATCTGAGTACAGAATAGACTGCGATCTTGTTGTGGTATCGGTCGGATCCAATGCCAACCCGCTCTTGACCAGCTCCACCAAGAACCTGGACCTGAACAGATGGGGCAATATCGTTGCAGACCCTGCTACCGGCAAGACCTCCAAAAAAGGTGTCTGGGCCGGAGGTGACATTGTCACTGGTGCGGCAACGGTTATCCTTGCCATGGGTGCAGGACGGGCAGCAGCCAATTCCATGCACGATTACCTGAAACTAGGCTGGTAAAAAATCAAAAGCAGTAAAAATCCAATGGGGGCCTGGTATCGCAATATCACGGCCCCTGTTGTTTTACGGAATAAATAAAATTAGCGGAACCAAGGCTATTTGGGCTGTATGAACACCTTGTGATCCACAAGGGAAAGAGAATGGATCACCCCTTTAATAAATTTTTGTTCACCAAAAATTGACACCAGACGAACCCCGTCCTCTTCCGGTTCAACTCTGTCCACAGCTTCCATGACCAGCACCTCATTAGCCTCTTCCATTATATATGCATTTGCTTCACACATGTTTTTTACTCCTTATCCAAAAATGATAAATGGATATCTATAAGTTCATCCACCAAAAGGGGCAGGGGCAATCCACTCACCCCCACAATGGCGATATTTTCTTGGGTCAGGGGCAGAAGGACTTTTTTTGCCTCGGAAAGACAGACAGCCTCTGCCATCTCTTGATTAACCTCCCCCATCATGGCATGGGGCATGATAATGCCCACGGGGCCAATGATAACATCGGCATTTTTCACGGTCTGCACAATGGCATTGCTGCCCGAGGCCCCTTTGTTTGCCCTTGCTTTAAGCATCTGGGCCGTTGCAATGGCATTGGTACCAAGGGCGATCACTTCTATACTTTCTCCAAACCGCTCCTTGATGCGCTTGATAATGGCCGA
>PIVS01000388.1 GCA_003353855.1 Desulfobacteraceae bacterium | reverse complement strand
ACTTCAAGGGGTTTGAAATAATCCACCAGCAAGGCTTGTCTGCCAAGTTTTTTTACGGGGAAGAAGGTTGTTTCCCTTGTGATAAGAAGCTTTTTATGGCCAAAGGGGTGGAGAGCACTGGTAAAGGTGGGAATGATGATCCAGGCCCCCTCCGGCGTTATTTCCGTTCCATACCCATCGGTTATGGAGGGTTTGACAGAGACAAAGTTCTCATCCAGTCCGGCGGGGATCAGCAGATCCTTTGAGGCATGCTGTTTGGTAATGGGCTGGCTTATCTTGGCTTCCAGACGTTCAATCCGGGAGCGGTTCCGGTCGGTGAGGCTGACGGAAAGGTTGACATCCATTTTCAAAAGAGAAGCTAAAAGCTCTTCTTTTCCCCGGGGTATTTTGGTCAGTATACTAAATTCCTGCTTTAAATCGGATAAAACAGATTGGAGATCGGTGGAGGAGTCCTCCCAGTCCAGGGGATCTGAAGCCCCGTACAGCGAAAGGTCCATATTCCCTGAAGCGATAAGTTTGTCTATAATAGTTTTTACGGCATCTTTGGAAAAATGGGATCTGATTTTTGGCAATGCCCATTCATTGCACCGCCTGCAATAATTGCTGCACCCGGAAGTCATCTGAAAGGTGATGGCAGTGGCAAACACAAGCTCCTCCTGCCAGGGTGCCAGATTATGACTTTTTTTCCAGGTGTTATACCCCACAATTCGCGGGTGCATTGACTGGTCCCTGGTGTTTTTTCGGAGCAGTGATTGAAGCGCTTGATACCTGTCCTGTAGCTTATGTGAACATCGGGCCAGAAGAAAGGGTTTAAACTGTTTAAAGGCAACCTGGATCTGACGAAGATATTTTTCATCTGTTTCCCTGAGGCTGCCGGTTTTTTTTTTTGCGGTTTTAAAAATTAATTCATAAATTGATTCTGCCCCGGAACCGTCCTCCCCGTATATGGCCGCTATAAACCCATTCTTTTTTTCTTCAAAAAAAGGATCAGGGCTGTTAAAGAAAATGGCTGGTACCGATGACCTGTTAGGATCAGGCGGTTCTTTTGGCATGTTCTCCGTCATTTTTTGTCCATTTCCCAATTGGTTCTGGGAGGAGTGTGGTGTATGAAAAAAAACAAGGGAGCTTTTGAATGAAAAGCTCCCCTGTATTCTGCAGTGTGGTTCGTGTCCTAAGCGTCAATCTTTAATTGATTAACCCCGAACCTCTTCTTTAACCGTTGTTGCAAGTTTGTACAAAATGGTCAGAACCAGAAAACCTGTGGCATAAACCGCCAGGGTAATCATGATCTCCTTGCCCGTGGGGCCATACTCTGTCACATGGTGCAGGGGGGAGGGTACAAATCCGCCTGAGATCATGCCCAACCCCTTATCGATCCATGCGCCGACAACGATCATGGCACAGGTGACCGGTAACAAAGTCTTATTGTTCCTCAATTTTGGAATAATAAGAAAGATGGCTCCTGTTCCCATGAGTGCCAGGCTGCTCCACATCCAGGGGACAAGTGCTGTGTACCCGTGATATCCGAACAACAGATACTGAATATGTACCTTATGGCCTGGAATATTGGAATAGTAGACAACAAAAACCTCACATAAAAAGAAGAACAGGTTGGCAATGATGGCCCAGCAGACAATTTTTGACAGGGTCTGCATGGCATCCCAGCCCGGATCAAACTTGGTGAATTTTTTGATAATATAGCAGAGAATAATCAAAAAAGCCGGTCCTGCTGCAAAGGCAGACGCAAGGAACCTGGGGGCAAGAACAGCCGTCAGCCAGAATCCACGTCCTGGAAGGCCGCAATAAAGATAGGCTGTTACCGTATGGATGCCGATGGCAAAGGGAATGGACAGATAAATCAAGGGTTTTGTCCACAGGGGCGGTTCCACCTGATTTCTTTCAGCTTCCAGCACCTTCCATCCAATGACAATGTTCAAAAAAAGATAACCGTTCAAAACCAGCATGTCATAGAAAAGCATTGACCTGGGTGACGGATATAACAATACGTTTAGCATCCGGGTGGGCTGGCCTAAATCCACAACAATGAAAAGAAGGCACATGATAAGCGCTGCAACTGCTAAAAATTCTCCCAGGATGGTAATCTTGTGAAATTTTTCATAGTCATGGAGATAAAAGGGGATGACAACCATGACACCCCCTGCGGCAACACCCACAAGATAGGTAAAGTTTGCAATGTAAAAGCCCCATGATACATCCCGGCTCATGCCGGTGATCATAAGACCGTTGGTGAACTGATCAATATAAACAAGTGCTCCTGCTCCCATTACAACGAGCAGGAAGACTATCCATAACCAGTAATGCTTACTTCCTTTAAAAGCTATTTCAAGCATACTCGGCTCCCCTTAAACGACATAGTAAACAGAGGGCTCTGTACCCAGTGACTGTTTACGTCTGATTGAATAATTTTCATTAAGAAGACTCCGAACTTCCGATTCAGGATCTTCAAGATCACCCACAACAATGGCCCCTTCAGATGCTTCAACACAATGGGGCAGTTCCCCTTTGGCCAAGCGCTCCGCACAGAAATTGCATTTTTCCACCACCCCTTTGGTACGGGTGGGAAAGGTTGAAACAGTCTCTTCTATAAAGGGTCTCGGGTCCCTGAAGTTAAAGCTTCTGGCGCCAAAAGGGCAGGCTGCCATACAAAACCTGCATCCGATACAACGGTGGTAGTCCATCAGGACAATCCCGTCTTCTCTTTTGAAGGTTGCCTGGGTCGGGCAGGCTTTGGTGCAGGGGGCAATTTTGCAATGGTTGCAGGTAACCAGAAAGCCAAGGTGTTTGAATTTATCAGCTAAAAATTCATCTTCCTTGTCAGGAAAGGCATAATTAAAATGCTCTTCCCATATCCATTTGATCTCCTGTTTATGATTGACAGGGCGTGTGTCGGGAAATTTTTCTTCATTCACTTCATGGTTGAAGTCAGGTACGTTGTGTTTGCTGTGACAGGCTTTTGTTATGCTTTCAACCACTTCCTCGGAAAGTTTGCCGGTATCAATTACCATGCCCCAGCGGTGGGCGGAAAGTGCCTCGTGGTTTTTAGCCTTCGCAGCCTGGCCGGCCCCGTGGGAATCAGATGCAGCAAAGTTCATTGCCGGAGCAGCACCTAACCCAATGGCAGCAATACCTGCTACTTTAAGAAAGCTTCTTCTGCTCTTCTTCATCATTTGATCTCCTTGGGGTTTGTGTGACACTCCCAGCAATAGGGAGTTACCGATGCATAGGTATGACAGGTATCACAAAATTTTTCTTTATCTTCATGGCAGCCCAGGCAGGAATTTTCACCGGTGGAAAGGCTCATATTAAATGTATGGCCATTGGCGCCTGTATACTTTCTGTCTGCATTCCTGACAACCGAATCTCTCCATTCATCCAACAAAGACATGTGGTTGGCTCTCATATCATATTTGTCCAGCACGCATTTTTTCTTTGTTTTGGCCTTGCCTAATAGTTCCGGCTCCGGTGCTGCCTGGGTGGTGGTCACCATATTGAACCAGACAGGGGAGAGAACGGCTATGACAAATATTGCAAGCCCTGCGATAATCATATTCTTATTCATATTATTCCTCCTCCATGCCAGGTAATGGTTCCATTCTCAGGTCTTCTGTTCTGTCTTTTTCACCTGGAAGAATCAATGCATTTCCCACCAGCTCATGGACGCCGTAAACTTCAACTTCCGGCACCCAGTATTCACAGAGGGTGGAAAGCGCTGCCCTGTCAATGGCACAGATGGTACCCAGGGTGTTGACGCCAAATTTTTCATGGACATGTTTGACAGCATTGGCCCTTGGCAGGGCACCGGCCATTCTCAATTCCATGTTTTCTCCGGCATTGAGTCCGGATCCTGATCCGCAGCAAAAGGTTTGTTCCCGGATGGTGTTGGGGGGCATTTCATAAAAATTATCACATACATTCTGGATAACATACCTGGGTTCATCCAAAAGACCCATGCCCCTGGCGGGGTTGCATGAATCATGGTAGGTCATGATGCGGTTGGAGTTTCGAGACTTATCCAGTTCCAGTTTACCGTGTTTGATCAAATCGGCGGTGAACTCGGTGATGTGAACCATTTTGGTGGATCTGGCATTTTCAAACACTGTCCCTGTGATGGGGTTAACAGGTACTTCCAGAAAGTCGGCAGGGCCGTTCATGGTATCCATGTACTGGTGGATGACCCGCCACATGTGGCCGCATTCTCCGCCCAGGATCCATTTGACGCCGAGTCGTTTGGCTTCCAGATACATTTTGGCATTGAGGCGCTTCATGGTTTCGTGGGAGGTAAAGGAGCCGAAGTTACCGCCTTCCGAGGCATAGGTGCTCCAGGTCACATCCAGTCCGTACTTTTCCTTCAGATATTTGAACAGGATGAGATACCCCTGGCAGGTGTAGGTGCCGGGATCGGCAAACACATCACCTGAAGGGGTGATAAAGAGGATATCCGCCCCTTTTTTCTGGTATTGGGGCTCACAGTTGACGCCGGTGATATCTTCAATATCTTCCACGAAAAAGTCCAGCATATCCTTGAAGGCATGTGGCTGGATGCCAAGGTGGTTTCCGGTCTGGTAGCAGTTGGAAACAGGAGTTGCAATCCAGTCGATGTTCAGGCCGATGAGGTTGAACAATTCCCTTGCCATGATGGTGATTTCAGCCGTATCAATGCCGTAGGGGCAGAAAACGGAACACCTTCGGCATTCGGTACACTGGAAAAAATAGTACCAGAGTTCCTTGAGCACTTCCATGGTCAAGGGGCGGTTACCGCCAAGGCGCTGGCCTCCGGGAATCTTGCTCAAAATTTTTCCCGCAGTGGTAAAGTCATTTCTATAGACACTTCTTAAAAGCTCAGCTCTTAAGACAGGCATGTTTTTGGGGTCGCCTGTCCCCAGGAAAAAATGACACTTA
>PIVS01000939.1 GCA_003353855.1 Desulfobacteraceae bacterium | reverse complement strand
CCCCGGCCTTTTGGGCACAAGACCCGGGGGCAATATTGCGGCTGCCTGGGCTGCCATGCAGGCAATGGGAAAAAACGGATATCTGGAAAATGCCAAAAAAATCATGGACACCACCCGGGAACTCATAAAAGGCATCGAGGCAATTGAAGGGCTTGAGATTGTTGGAAAACCCGACATGAGCCTCGTTGCATATCGTTCCTCTTCCAAAAGAATAAGCATCTATGCCCTGGGGGATCAAATGGAAAAAAAAGGATGGCATATTGACCGCCAGCAAAAACCCGAATGCCTCCATGCCATGGTCACCCCTTTGCACCAAGAAGTTATGACCCAATACCTTGATGACCTGAACCAATCCCTTGAATACGTAAAGGCCAATCCAAAGCTTTCACTTAAGGGAGGGGCTGCCACCTATGGGATGGTGTCTAAGGTTCCCTTCAGGGGAATGGTCAAAAAAAATGTATTAAAAATGATGCGGGATATGTATGGCCCCGCAGGCAAGGTGGTGGATTTTTCCGAATCAGATACCGGCGGGTTTGTTGAAAAAATAGGCCGGTTATTTTTAAGATTTAAAAACTGATAACTGCCATGGGCAGACCAGGGTTTTTATCCAGGTTTGCCCACAACAAAACATGACGGGTCGGTGCCACACATTCATGATGGACCTGGACCGGACAATGCCAGGCCCGCCATGTCCATGAAGGCTGCAAAAAGCGCTTCATAGCTGATCTTGTAGGTCTCCTGAAAGTGGACCTGGCGCATGAGGATAATCTGCATAACACCGAAGACCTGCCCCCAGAGCAAAAGCATTAACTGGGCAGGCTCAAGACAGGTTTTGATACTTTTATTTTCAATCCCTGCTGCAATTAGCCGGGTGATGAGATCTGCCATGGCATCGGTTTTTTGCTGGCAAAGATGCTTATGTGATCCCGGTTCTGCATTTTTTACCTCACCTGGATTGTACACACAGGTATTTGCCTCATACACCATGATCAGCTTTAAATAATCCGGATGATCCAGGGAAAAATCAAAAAATGCTTTTCCAAGGTCCCGGATACTCTTGGTTTTGGAAGCCGTCTCCAGGGTCTGGTGTAATTGGGTAAGCCCCCTTAACACCACGGCCAGAAAAATATCTTCCTTGTCTTTGAAATAAAGATAGATGGAACGCTTGTTATACCCTGCGGCCTTTGCAATCTCAATAATGGTGGTAAATTCATA
>PIVS01000387.1 GCA_003353855.1 Desulfobacteraceae bacterium | reverse complement strand
CAGTTCACCGGTGCCGGCATCCTGAAACGAAAGTTAAAACCCCTCATCGCCGTTCCCACAACCGCAGGAACCGGCTCCGAGGTTACCATTGCCGCTGTGATTGCCGACCATGAAAATAATCGAAAAATGATCTTTGGCTCCTATTTTCTATTGCCCGATGCCGCCATCATCGACCCGCGGATGACCCTTACCCTACCCCCCCATATCACTGCGGCCACGGCCATGGACGCCATGGCCCATGCAGTGGAGGCCTGTATCATGCTCAGCAAAAACCCCTTGAGCGATGCCCATGCCGTTGAAGCCATCCAGCTTATTTACCGCCATCTTCTCCGGGTGATCCGAAATCCCTCGGACAAGGAGGGACGCCTGGCCCTGGCAACGGCCGCCACCATGGCCGGCATTTCCTTTTCCAACTCCACGGTGGGAATGGTCCATGCCCTGGGCCACTCTGTGGGATCTGTCTGCCATGTGCCCCACGGCACCTGCATGGCCATCTTCCTGCCCTATGGTCTGGAATACAATCTCTACAAGGTGGAAGAAAGGATTGCCAACCTCCTTCTCCCCCTGGCAGGACCGGATGTATTTGTCTGCACCCCGCAAAAGGACCGGGCCCACGAGACAATTGCCTGTATCAGGAAGCTGAACCTGGATCTGAACCAGGCCACCAAGGGAGCCCATGCCACCTGTTTTAAAGATATAAAAGACCCCCAGGGCAATCCTTTGGTTCCGGAAAAAATGCTGCCTGAAATTGCCAGGACCGCCCTGGGAGACGGCACCCTCTTTTACAATCCCGAAGATATGGACTACGAGGACTGCCTCATGACACTTCAGGCAGCCTGGGAAGGAATTCCCCTGGACAGGTCCAAAATCAAACAGGGATAAAAAAAGATACCAAAAGAGGATGAAAAAACCAGACGAGAGAATAGGATAAGGAGCGACAAGATGGATATAAAAAACAAAGGATATATGGGGAAGGTTATGAATGTGGACCTGTCCACAGGCAAAATCCAGATTCAAAAAATTTCCCCGGCTGTCTATGAATCATTTTTATCGGGCATGGGACTTGCCGCTCACCTGCTCTATCATAGGATTCCGGCAGGTGCTGACCCCCTGGGGCCAGATAACACCATAGGATTTGTATCCGGTCTACTCACTGGGACCGGCTCCCTGTTCACGGGCCGGTGGATGGTGGTGGGCAAATCCCCCCTGACCAAGGGCTGGGGAGAAGCCAATTGCGGCGGCAATTTTTCCCCGGCCATCAAGCGCTGCGGCGTGGACGGTATATTTTTTAAAGGCATCAGCCCAACCCCGGTCTATCTTTATGTGGATGACACCACAATCCAATTGAGGGATGCCACAGGCGTCTGGGGCATGGATGCGGTGGAAACCGAAACCCATCTACTGGACATGTTAAAAAACAGGAATGCCCGGGTGGCCTGCATTGGTCAGGCCGGGGAAAAGATGTCGCTTATTTCTGGAGTTTCAACGGACAAGGGCCGCATTGCTGCAAGATCAGGCCTGGGAGCCGTCATGGGCTCTAAAAATTTAAAGGCGGTGGTCCTGGCCGGAACCCAAAGAATCCTTGTTCATAACAGAGATGAAATCAAGCGACTAAGCCGGATCTGCAACAAATGGGTCCAATTCCAGCCCCCCTTTGTCCCGGGATTTCTCACCGCCCCCATTGGGGCTCTCATGCGGATAATGCCCGCTGTCCTTACCCAGGATGGGCTTCTTTACAAAATAATGCTGCGAAAATGGGGCACGGTGGCCATGAACCAGATGTCGGTTGAAATGGGGGATTCTCCCATTAAAAACTGGAAAGGTTCCAGCGCCGACTGGGGTTTTTTCAAGAGCCGCAGTTCCAATCCCGATGTCTTTACCAAAAAAGAGGTGGAAAAATTCCATTGTTATTCCTGCCCCCTGGGGTGCGGCGGCATCTGCAAAACCGATGGTAAATTTTCCGAAACCCATAAGCCTGAATATGAAACAGTCCTGTCCCTGGGCGGTTTTGTCATGAACAAAGATATGGACTCGGTTTTTTACCTCAATGAGCTGCTAAACCGGGCCGGTATGGACAGCATCTCCGCCGGCCATACCGTGGCCTTTGCCATGGAATGTTTTGAAAAAGGCATCATCACCACCAAAGATACAATGGGAGTAGAACTCAAATGGGGGGACCCCGAAGCCATTGAATTTCTCATTGAAAAAATGATCACCAGGGAAGGGATTGGCCACATTCTGGCAGACGGGGTAAAATTGGCCGCTGAACGTATTGGCAACAATGCTGACAAAATTGCCATCCATGCCGGGGGCCAGGAGCCTGCAATGCATGATTCAAGGAATGACCCGGGATTTGCCCTCCATTACAGCGTTGACCCGGCACCGGGCCGCCATACCAACGGGGCCGGCCTTTACTATGAAATGTACCAGCTCTGGAAGAAGGTAAAGACCGTCCCTAAAATGGGACCCGCCTATATGAAAGCCGCCAAGTACAAGAAAGATATCAAACATGCCCGGATAGGCAAGGCCAACTCCCAGTACATGAATGTGATGAACGGTTCCGGGGCCTGCCTTTTTGGGGGATTCCTGGGCGCAAAAAGGATCCGGATCTTTGACTGGCTCAATGCAGCCACAGGCTGGCAACTTACCCCGGAGCAATACATGGAAATAGGCACCAATATTCAGACCTTAAAACAGGCCTTTAATGTCCGCCAGGGACTGCTCCCCATGGACAGCAGGGTCAGTGGCAGACTCCTTGGGCTGCCCTCCCAGACCCGTGGAGCCAACAAAGGCCGCAGTGTGGATATTGAATCCATGATGAAAGATTATTGGCAATTATTTGAATGGGACAGACAAACAGGTATTCCTTCCAGGGAGTGCATCGATAAGCTTGCTTCAATTGCCTGAACTTTTTTCGAGGAGACATACACCATGGCGTATTTTATATTAGATTCATGTATCGGGTGCAGAGCCTGCCTGACCATCTGCCCCTCCAATGCGGTGACCGGTGAAAAAAAAGAGATTCACAAAATTGACAAAGACATCTGCATCGACTGCGGAGCCTGCGGAAGGGTCTGCCCTGCCCAGGCAGTAGAAGATAATTTCGGACTGATGACAGAACGGGTAAGAAAAAAAGACTGGGAAAAGCCCTGCTTTGACCTGGAGGTCTGCATGTCCTGCTGCATCTGTCTGGATACCTGCCCGGCAGGAGCACTTGCGGCCAATATGCAGAAGGTGGGCAGTTGCCATGTTTTCCCCTATCTTCTTGACGAATCGGTCTGCATGGGATGCAGGTTCTGTACAATTGACTGCCCCGTGGACGCCATTACCATGGGCCCTAGGATTGCCCACAAGGGAAAGGTTAAACAGGAAAGCTAAATGGCAAAAACAACCAAGGGCTCTGGTAAGGACAATAGGAAGAAAATCATTGAAACGGCCATGGCCATGATTGGCGAGAAAGGGTTGGATAAAACCAGCCTGGCCCGTATTTCCAAAGCCTCGGGCCTCAGCAAGGGCACCCTGTATTATTATTATGCCAGCAAAAATGAACTGATATTTGATATTGCCGATCTCCACATGGAACGGATGACCAGGGCCTTGTTTTCCATGATTGATGAGAACGAGACCCTGTCCTGGGAAAGCCTGCTCACCGCCTTTTTTGACACCCTGCTCACCTCCGAGGCCCGGAGCCGTCTCCATCTCTATCTTATCCGGGAAGCTATTTCCGGAAATGAATCCTTAAAATCACGATTCCAGCAAACCTATTCCCAATGGTTTGCCCTGGTGGATGAAGCCTATGAAAAAATGCCGGGATTTCAAACCGAAATTCCGGCCAAGTCAAAATTTCTGGTGGCCGTGGTGGACGGCTTCATCCTCCAGGGGTTACTGGAAACAGACCCCACCCCGGTTAAAGAGATTGTTGACCTCATACTCAAAAGCATAGAGGCTGGAACAGCTTGATAAGCCCTATTCCCTATAGTTTTTTTCTACCAGCTGAGCCTTGTATTCATATTTTGGCAGCCTCCCGGGTTTAACAAGTTCGACATCGGCGGCAAATATTAATTTTTCCCGTAAAAGAGAGGTGATTTTTGTTGTAAGATCCTCAAGATTGCCCGGATTAACCCCATGTTCCACCTTGATTTTCATGGGTGGTTTAACCGATGGCAAAGGCGCATCCACACTGATCAGGATTTCACCTGTCACCTCAGGAATCAGTGAACTTATAACATCCCGAATTGCCGAAGGATAGACATTCACCCCGGACAGGATCATCATATCATCGGTTCTTCCCAGGCATTTAATACTAAAGCCGGTTCGCCCGCAGGCACATTCGGTTTGAGTTACAACAACATGATCCCGGGTCCTAAATCTCATCAGGGGCTGGCATTCCCGCTCCAGGGAGGTATAGACCAATTCGCCCTGCACCCCTTTCCGGATTTCAAGTCTCTCTCCTGTCCCAGGGTCAATAATATCTGCATGGCATGCCCCTGCCCCCACAAAATGCATCCCATTCTTGTATTCACATTCTCCCCACATAAGCCCCAGCATATCGCCGTTTCCCATGGTCTCCAGAACCACTGCACCAAAGGCATTTTCAACCTGTTTTCGAAGTTTTGGTATACTGCCGCCGGGTTCTCCTCCAACCATAAATCCCTTAATGCCAAGGGATTTAGTGTCAATCCCCATCTTTTCGCAATAATTGATAAGATAAAAAGGAAAAGAAGCCGTTGAAAGGATAAAATTGGCCCCAAGGTTTTTAATGGCACCCATGAGCCTGTCTGTGGCACCCACGCCCACAGGAATCAAGGTCGAACCAAGATTTTCAATGGCTTCCCCATAGGATGCGGCAATAAAAAAGGTACCAATGGGAAGGGGAACAATGTGCCGGGGTCTCATACCGCAGGTCCACATGGACCTGTTTGCAG
>PIVS01000938.1 GCA_003353855.1 Desulfobacteraceae bacterium | reverse complement strand
TGGTACTTCACGGCCTGTATATGAAAACCACCAGACGGTTAAAATCCTGGCTCAACAAATGTCCTCGCAAACAGATCACCACCCTGGACACCCATGACGGCATCGGGGTGGTGGATGTGGTGGAACTTCTTAACCAGAAGGAGATCGATGACACCATTGATCAACTGTATAAAAAAGGTTCCAATGTCAAAAAAACCTATTCCGGGCCGGAGTATCAGAACCTGGATCTCTACCAGGTCAACTGCACCTACTACTCTGCCCTGGGGTGCGATGATGATGTCTATATTACGGCCAGGACCATCCAGTTTTTCACCCCGGGGATACCCCAGGTTTATTATGTGGGCCTTCTGGCCGGAGAAAATGATATTGAACTGCTTGAAACGACACGGCTTGGCAGAAATATCAACCGCCATAATTATACCCTGGAAGAGATCAAAGAGGATATTCAAAGGCCTGTGGTACAACGACTGCTTCGCCTGATGGAATTCAGGAACTCCTATCCGGCCTTTAATGGTGACTTCACCGTCATGAAATCCACGGACAAAGAATTAATACTGGACTGGACCCATAAAAAATATACGGCCACTGCCTTTATTAATGTTGCGATCCCTGGTAACACAAAGATCACCTATACCGATCCTGTGGCGTCCCGGGTAGTCGACTTTATTGTATGATTCTATTTTTTTTTTTGTTTATTGTCTGGTTTTATTGCTTCAGCTTGTAGTTGGGTTTTTGAAACAACTCCACAGCTGCCTGGCAAAGGGTATGCTTACGGATACGGGCAGCTTTTGTTCTGGCCTTTTCCACATTTTCTTCGGGAATTTTATTTTTCAGATACCAATCATCGGGGTTCCCCAAAAACCGAATCAATTCAAGTTCAGCCGACCTGGCGCTGCCACAGGACTTGATTAAACAGGGGGCAAATGCAGGCCCATATTTTAACCGGGCGATTTCATTTGTTTGCTTCTGGGCATGCTTCCACAAATTATCCGGATCCAGCAGTATAATGGGTGCCAAAGGATTTTCATGGATCTTCATGGAGGTGATGGTAATGGCCAGCTCTTCAGCACTTCCATACCCGCCGGTATTGATAATAGGCAGGTTACTCAGCTTCTGGAGGTGATCCTGCCTGGCCAGGCGCAGCCCTTCCTTGTATTTAATCAGTCCGTCACAGGTGGTCAGGGATGCCTGGTGCTCCCCTTCAAGATCAATGGCAAT
>PIVS01000386.1 GCA_003353855.1 Desulfobacteraceae bacterium | reverse complement strand
GGTCTGGACCGGTTCCAGCCGGAGTTGATTCACAGTCATCATCTTTGGATTGTTTCTGCCCTGGCCCGGCAGCTGGCACCTGATTTGCCCATGGTGACCACCTGCCACGGGACTTGTCTTCGCCAGCATAGGTTCTGTCCCGATATCAGCCGGAATATCAAAAAAGAGCTTCAAAAAATCAATCGCGTCATGGCCCTTAGTGAAAGCCAGAAAATAGAGATCATGGATTTGCTTTGGCCTGATTCGAAACCTGGCCCGGAAAAGGGTCTTGATCAGGATCACACCAAAGACCGGACCTTATACCGGATACCTGTCATCTCCGGGGGGTATGATCATACTCTTTTCCAAAGGGGGGACCGGTCCTTGATAAGCACTGTGGAGCTGGTCTATGCCGGAAAATTATGCCGGGCCAAGGGCGTGCCCTGGCTGCTCAAAAGTATTCAAAAAATAGGGGATCTGCCCTTCCGCCTTCATCTGGCCGGCAGTGGGACCGGTTCGGAAAAACAGATCTGCCTGGATCTGGCCTTGGCTCTTGGGTCAAAGGTTATCTTTCACGGCCCCCTGAGTCATAGGGATCTGGCGGGTCTCATGGGCAGGTGCCATCTCTTTGTATTGCCCTCGTTTTTTGAGGGGGTGCCCCTGGTTCTCATGGAGGCCCTGGCCTGCGGCTGTCGCCTTTTGGCCACGGATCTGCCCGGCGTCAGGGATATCTTGTCACCGGCAGACAATAAGATGATCCGCTTTTTTGACCTGCCCCGGTTAAAAAATATAGACACCCCCCATGAACAGGATGAAGGGGAGCTGGAAGAAAAACTGGCAATGATTTTAAGGCAGATGATACAAGAGATTTTAGAAGATCCTGGGCCGGATGCCCATGTGATCAAAGAAAGAACCCGTCCCTATACCTGGGAAAAGGTATTTGCCCGGATTGAATCGGTCTATTTATCTGTAAAAAAAGGTAGCGTCTCCGGGAAAATGCCGGAGGATCCTATAAATTAATTTCTGGGATGAATGGCAATGGCGGCAATATCGTCATGGCATTTGAACCGGGGAAATTGAGATAATTTGGGATCGGATTTTTCCATTTGTCGGATATATTGGTGAAGCCCTTTAAGGCCCAGACCCTGTAAAACATCCACAAGGGGGGTGAAATTCTTTTTCTTTTCCGGTGTTTCACTGGGAAGGGTGAGTCCGTCGGTGAACAAAAGGATGGTTTGCACACCCTCCAGGCTGACAAATCCTGTTCGCATGAATTTTTCTGCACCGGGATCACCATTGAGTACCCCGTAGGTTTTGTTCATACCAGATCTGATTTTGTCCACCTGGGCTTTTATGGCTGGGTTGGAAAAGGTTTTATTTTCCTCCTCCTTGATCATACACAAAGTTTCAAAATCATGGTCTTCCTGGTCCACCAGCACCCTGTGGGAGTTGTCGTCATAGATAAGGAGGATATAGGAATCGCCGGTTTGAAGCCATTCCAGACGGTTTTCGAGGATTCGTACCACTGCCGCACTGGTGCTCCATCGGCTGGAAGGCCTGTTCAAACGGACATTATGGATCTTCATTTTTGCAAGAATTGCATTGTTGGCAGATTTGCCCAGCCGGCTTAAGGGATAATGGTTTTGGGAAAAAACCTGCCCTGCCGTACTGGCAGCGATGAGTCCTCCAGTCTTCATATCATCAAAATCGGCATTATCCAGGCTGGTGGCACCGTCAAATACTCCGAACAAATTTTTTTCCATGATAAGGCTGTCTTCGTTTACCCTGCTCGATCCTTTTTCCAGAATATGTTCAACTTTCAGGTTTGTTTTAATTTTATCCATGCCGGTAAATATAGCGGCCGTGGGGATTTAGTCAAAATGAAAATTCGGATGGGATCTGGCAACGGTATCGGGAAAAACTATGGAAGATAAAAACATCTTTCAAATCGATCCTATCCCCTGATCTTACCGATGCCGGCATAGAGATCCAGGCCGCCGTGGAAAAAGGGCATGGGCTGCAAGGGAAGTTTCATGGCCTTGCCCAGGGCTTTCTCCGGGTAAATGATCCCCACCCGCCAGCCCTTGAAATCGGCTGACAGTTTTTTTCCTATTTCTGAAAAAAAACGGGTCATATCCATATCCCCACCCAAACGCTTGCCATAGGGCGGATTTAACACCACCACCCCTTTTTTCTGGGTCAATTGGGCGGGCTGGATATCAAAAAAATCAGTCTTCCGTGCCTGGATGCTTTTTAAAAATTCATGTTGGCCAATGGCTTCCTCCAGGAGGGACAGGGCAGAACCGTCTATGTCCGAGGCAAAAATTCCACCACCGTCTCCCAGGGAAAAATTCTTCTGGACCTGGGTTTTTAAATAGGAAAAAGTTTCTTTCCTGAATCCGGGCCAGTGTTCAAAGGCAAAGGACCTGAAAAATCCCGGCGGTATCTTGGACTGGATCATGGCCGCTTCAATGGAAAATGTTCCTGAACCGCACATTGGGTCCACCAGGACATCCTGCTCTGTGAACCCGGCTGTTTTCAGGATGGCAAAGGCAAGGTTTTCCCGCAGGGGAGCTGTGATCACCTTTTGTTTTATTCCCCGCTTAAACAACAGATCTCCGGACATGTCCAGGGAAAGTTCAAATTGATCATTGTCGGCCCTGATGAGAAGACTGTGTTCCGATTTTTTACCAGGGGCGAACAGCCGCGGCTCAATGATCGCCCGGCAGCGCTCTTCAATGGCACCGGAGTGATAGAGCCTGGATTTGTGGGCCGTGGCCTGGATATTCAGCTTTGTATTACCGGGCAAAAAAAGTTCCCAGTCTATTTGTTTGATTTTTTTTTCAAGAGTTGAAAAGTTGTCCGCTTTAAAGCTGGCAATGCGCATGAGAATTTTACTGGGACTTCCCAGGCTGAAGTTGGCAAGGCAGGCTGTGGGCAACTTTGTCTTGAAGGCCACCCCGCCGGGCAGGGGCTGTATCTCCCGGATATCAGGACCCAGTACGGCCAATTCGTTTATACAGGTGGTTTTCAGCCCAGGCGGGCAAACGGCAAAAAAATCATGAATCCTTGCAGATATTCTGCGTTTGACTCTTTTTTCAAAGGCAGATGGGGAAGATGGCGACGTCATCTTTATTGACCCTTTTTTTGTATGTAATTTTCCAGAATCAGGGAAACCTGTTCCTGGAGATAGGCACTGGCATCAGCCATTTCTTCGTGGGTGATCACGGGAAGCTCCTGGGCCAGTTCTTCAGCCTTCGTTTCATTTATGCCCGCAATTTTGTTGACAGCAAAGGTGTCTGCATCCCCATCTTCTGCCAGCAAACCGCATCCGCCGGCAACGCCTAAGAACTCATCCTCATAAATGATTGGAACCACCAGTTTGACAAAGCCTGCATCGCACTCTTCCATGACCAGTGACCGGCTCTTTTTTACCATGGCGGTCATGTTCATATGGGCTGTGGAACAGATATAACTCTGGCCATTTTTCGTGGCTTTGATGGCGGGACACAGGTCATTGCTCCAGTTTTTAACCTGGGAGATGCGAATCCCCTCGGGGTTAAATACTGATCCCTGGAAATTAAATTTTGTAAATAAATTGTTTTCAAGCTCTTCCCATGTTTCCAGGGGGCAGATATCTGTCAGTTCCATTCTGTTGTTCCCGTATAATTAAAAAGTATAATTAAAATATTAATAGGCACGTATCCTAGGATTTTTAACACACAGGGTTTTGTGATGTCAAATAGTTCATCTCAGATCTTGTAAACAAATAAAGCTTTGTGCTGGCGACACCTTAATAAACAGGGGTAAGATAGGGGAACAGGTGCCACCAGCACAAGGCTTTAAAGACTGTCCAGTCTACAGCCTGGAGTGCCATCTTAAATATGGATAGTGATATTTACCAGTGACCCTCTACATTGGCGGCAATTGCAAATTCAAATTTACCGGACATGTATTGGTTAATGGCGTTTTGAATTGTTCCCTTTGCATCATTGGCAACCCTAATGTCGGCAGCTTCCAGGGTATAAAAAGCCTTAATAGCAAAGCCTGTGTCAAGGGGATATTAGGGGAAGATAATAAAAATAATGATAAAGAATCAAAGGGTTAGGCGGGGGAGAGGCAGGGGCTGGGATTCCATGGTCATTCTAAAGATCGCAAAAATGCGACCGGAGGTATCATCCAGGAGCCCTGTCGCACCATTTGTTGGGATGGGCTTTTTCTGGTGCGGCAGGGATCTAACGGTTTATAATTTGTCGTAGGCACATCGGATCAGGCTGATTGTATTTTCCCATGAAATACATTCATCTGTAATGGATACCCCATATTTCAGGTCGCACCCGTCTTTGCTGCATTTCTGGTTGCCTTCAAAGAGATTGCTTTCCAGCATCAGACCGGCGATGCGGTCATTGCCTTCCAGGCGCTGCTCCAGGGCGCTTTTAAATACAAAGGGCTGACCCTTGAATTTTTGGCCTGAGTTGTCATGGGAACAATCGATCATGACCGTCTCAATCACCTTTTTTTCCCCGAGCCTGTCCTGGGCCTTGCCCACGGAGACAGGATCATAATTAGGGGTGGTTCCCCCCCTGAGTACAAGGTGGCAATAGGGGTTGCCTGTGGTGCTGACAACCGAGGAAAATCCATTGGGGTCAATGCCCAAAAAATGCTGGGGGGCGCCGGCTGCCTGGATGGCATTTATGGCTGCGGTCAGGCTGCCGTCGGTGCTGTTCTTGAACCCCACGGGCATGGACAGCCCCGAGGCCATTTCCCTGTGGGTCTGGGATTCAGTGGTCCTGGCGCCTATGGCCACCCAGGTTAAAAGGCCTGCAATATACTGGGGGGTGATGGGATCTAAAATTTCCGTGGCCGTGGGCCGTCCCATGTCATTGATCTTAATGAGCAGGGAGCGGGCGCTTCTCAGCCCCTGTTCCACATTGCAGGAAGAGTCGAGATTCGGGTC
>PIVS01000937.1 GCA_003353855.1 Desulfobacteraceae bacterium | reverse complement strand
CCCCCTCCTCTTTTGCGAAGCTCCCTATTGTCCAGTCTCAGGCGGCAGCACATGGACCTTGCATCCTCGGGGTCCATATCTGAATTAACAAAGTTGGAAAAATAGGGAATACCGTATTTACCCGTCATTTTCCAGATGTTTTCCAGATTCGGGTTTTCCCAGTCAAAGTTTTCGGTGATATTATAGGTTGGGATGGGAAAGGTGAAGACACGGCCTTTGGCGTCCCCTTCCATCATCACCTCTGCAAAGGCTGCATTGAGAATATCCATCTCTTCCTGATAGTGTGCATAGGTCTCTTCCATGTATTCACCGCCAATCATGACGGGACTGTCCTTCAGGGTGGAGGGGACATTCAGGTCCATGGTGATATTGGTAAAAGGGGTCTGGAATCCCACCCGGGTAGGAATGTTGATGTTAAATATAAATTCCTGAAGTGCCTGCTTGACCTCTTTATAGTTCAGCTGGTCTGCCCGGATAAAGGGGGCCAGCAGGGTATCAAAATTTGACATGGCCTGGGCACCGGCAGCCTCTCCCTGGAGGGTGTAAAAAAAGTTGACAATCTGACCCAAAGCACTTCTGAAGTGCTTTGGCGGAGAAGATTCCACCTTGCCTGCAACCCCTTTGAACCCTTCGGCCAACAGATCCTGGAGGTCCCAGCCCACGCAATAGACCGACAACAGGCTCAGATCATGGATATGGATATCCCCTGCGTAGTGGGCATCCCTGACCTCCGGGGGATACACCCTGTTGAGCCAGTATTCGGCGGTAATGTCTGAAGATATATGGTTGTTGAGTCCCTGGAGGGAATAGCTCATGTTGCTGTTTTCTTTGACCTTCCAATCCATCCGGCTGATATAGGCCTCCATGAGGCCCACATTCTCATCAATGGCGATTTTCCGGATCTGGTTGTGCTGTTCCCGGTAGATGATATATGCTTTGGCTGTTTTATAAAAGGGTGAATCTAAGAGAACTCTTTCAACAATGACCTGGATCTCTTCTACTTCCGGAATGGGTCCGAGTTGCAGGTCTCTTGCAAGGGTGAGTACTTTTAATGTCAGTTTTTTGGCATCTCTGCCGTTAAATTCCTGGGTTACTTCGTCTGATTTTATCAAAGCACTTGTTATCTTTGAAGAATCAAATTCAGCTACCCGTCCGTCACGTTTTTTAATTTGCTCAAACATGTATCCACCCCTTGAAATCAAATTGAAATTAGCATAT
>PIVS01000936.1 GCA_003353855.1 Desulfobacteraceae bacterium | reverse complement strand
AAGTATGAAAGGTACCCCCGCTGGACTATTCAATTACACTATGACAACCTGAAGGTTGTGGTGAAAGAAAAAGCTGAATTGGGAAAATTGCCCAGCTATAAAACCGTATTACGCTGCATGCGGGATAGCGGTTGGTGGCGTTCCTATGAACTGCCTCCATGGATGTCCGATCATGCGGCCACCGGCCTTCCGTCGGACTACCTGCCCAAGGAGGAAAATTCCATCGAATAAAATTGATATCAAAAGCCTGTATGGTCTTAAATACAACCCTTTTTTACCGGGCATACCAAAGCAAGCTGGGTGACTTTTACCGGGAACAGCCAACTGATGTCCGAAGAACTGATTCGAACCTTGGCCGGGCATTCAGCCAATAACCTGCGGGTTCTTAACCAAATGGCGGCTGAGCTTATCAACGCTGCCGCCATCAAGGAATTGCCCAAAATAGACGAATCATTGTTCTTCCAGTTGTACTCACCCAGTCGATCCAGGCCCCAACACAACCACTAAAAAATCCTGACTGATAATTTGAAAATTTTTGGTCAGGGTACCAGTTGCCCGGTGAAACGGAAGCAGGCTCTGCTGGGAAGCACCCTGCCGAGGGATATCCGGGTGCAGGAGGCATTGAATAATGCCCTTAATGATGGAGGAGGAGTGGTTTTAATTACCGCTCCTCCTCGCATTTTTATTATTCAAGCCTTCCTGCCTATGCCTTGAAAATCCAATATAATACGTCGTACGCAGCGCTTCCTTATTTTTTTTAACTTCATTATATAGCTTGACCATCCGCCCATCATTTTGCGAGTCCGCTCTCAATATACTGGACACACCTTAAGGGGGGGGGTGTCCGTGCAAGGGAAACAAAACAAAAATCCCTGGTAAGATTAACCTACCAGGGATTCATATTCTTGTATAAGAAAGAGTGATCAGTCTATAATCAGTTCAATCTGAACCATGGAGGCAACATCACCTTTTCTGGGTCCAAGTTTTGTAATTCTTGTATAACCGCCCTGTCTAGAATCAAACTTCTCTGAAACTTCATTAAATAACGTATGAACAACATCTTTTTCCATAATATACGCCAGGGCTTGTCTTCTGGCGTGGAGGTCACCTCTTTTTGCCAAGGTAATCATTTTGTCGGCAATGGATCGCAGACCTTTTGCTTTGGCTTCTGTGGTTTTGATGCTGCTGTGTTTGAACAGAGAAGTTACCATGTTTCTAAA
>PIVS01000385.1 GCA_003353855.1 Desulfobacteraceae bacterium | reverse complement strand
TCCCAAGGGAGTGATGCTGACCCACAAAAATCTGTATACCAATGCCCATAGTATTTTCGACATGGAGCCGGACCGGGATCAGAATACCGTCAGCCTTTTTATTCTACCCCTTTCCCATTCCTTTGGCCTGACCATGATGAACCTTGGATTTTTGATTCCCAATAAAAGTGTGATCATGCCAAGATTCGATCTGGAAACAGCATGTCAATTAATAGAAAAATACAAGATATCCAAATTTGCCGGTGTCCCCTCCATATTTTCCATGATGCTGGGCTGCCCCGATATCATTGATAAATATGATCTCACAAGTCTGACTGAATGCAACAGCGGCTCAGCCCCCCTGTCCACAGAAACCCTCACCGCATTTGAAAAAAAATTTAATTGTATGATCATGGAAGGGTATGGATTGTCAGAAGCCTCACCAGCGGTTGCCGCGCACTATAAGGGGCGGGAACGTAAGGCCGGTTCCGTGGGCCAGGCCCTGTCCGGGGTGATAATCAAAATTGTGGATGATGAAGGGGTTGAACTGCCGGACAATGAAGTTGGAGAACTATTGATTTACGGCGATAACATTTCTCCGGGCTACCATGAAATGCCGGATCAAACTAAAGCAACCTTTAACAATGGATGGCTGCACACCGGGGATATGGCCAAAAAAGATGAAGAGGGTTACCTGTTTATTGTTAATCGGAAAAAGGAGTTGATCATCCGGGGCGGTTTCAACATATTTCCCCGTGATGTTGAAGATGTCCTGCATTGCCATCCTGCAGTGAATGAAGCGGCTGTTCTGGGGGTGCCCGATAAAATAATGGGGGAATCGGTCCTGGCTTACCTTACCCTGTTGCCCGGCGCCGTTGCAACCGAGGAGGAAATTCTCGAACATTGCTACGAACACCTATCCAAATTCAAATGCCCAAAACAGATTAAATTCCTGGATGTTATGCCCCGAAATTTAATTGGTAAGATTCTCAAGAAAGATTTGGTAACATTGTACCAAAGCCAGGCTGTTTCAGGGGATCAGGGGTAATTTTGTTTCATCCCAATAGGATCATCAGATGAACATCGGATGGACACCAACTATTTTTTGTTAAACCAAATTTGGTTTAACTAAGGAGAATTCATGCCGGCCAACGCATTGGAACACTTAACTATAATCGAATTATGCACCACCATCGCAGGATCCATGGGATGTAAAATTCTTGCCGATTTAGGCGCAAGGGTTATTAAAATCGAGTCCCCCAAAAAGGGAGACAATCTAAGAGCCAGCGGCCCCTTTTTAAATGATGAGCCGGACCCGGATCTCAGCGGACCCTTTCTGTTTTACAATACCAATAAATTGGGGGTTACCCTTGATATAACAGTTTTGGCCGGTCAAAAACTATTTAAAGACCTTATTTCAAAGGCCCAGGTCCTGGTGGAAGATTTCCCCCCCGGAACCATGGATGAATTGGGCCTGTCATATGAATCGCTTAAACAGATAAACCCTAAGCTTATCATGACATCTGCCACCCCCTTCGGGCAATTCGGCCCCTACAAGTCCTTTAAAGCCAATGAGCTGAACATTGCCCAATGCGGGGGCATCGGCAATATGCTGCCCTATTTCAGCACTGACATGAGCCGGTCCATGGTCAAACCGGGTGGAAAGGCTTTGAGCGGTGTTACCGGTATGGTTGTGGCATTATCAACCCTGGCTGCCACCTTTGACCAGACCAAAACCGGCAAAGGATGCCATATTGACGTGTCCCAGCAGGACAGCCAGCTTCTGGTCGAAGGAATAGGTCTTGTATTCGGGGATTGTTATAACCTGGAATTTAGCCGTCAGAAACATACCCCCATGCAAAGATCCTTCCGGGAGCCTGTCAAATGCAAGGACGGGTATTTCATGATCTGCCTCAACACCGAGGAAAAGGAGTGGCGGCGTTTGTTAAAACTGATCAATGCCCCGAGTCTTGACAGGGAAGATTTTTTATCCTCCCTTACCCGCCACGAAAATTGGGACAACAGTATCAAACCCGTCATTGAAGAGTGGGCAAGCAGGTATGAAAAGGAAGAATTATTCAAAATTTGCCAGGATGCCGGTGTTTCCGGAACACCTGTCCGGACGAGTAAAGAGTTGTTCAATAACGAGCAGATGAGGTATCGCGGCTTTTTTGAAGCAGTGGATCACCCCAAAGCAGGAAAGCTGGACTATCCCTTTGCCCCAATGCAGTATTCAAATATGCCTTTCTTTGCCCCAAAGGGTGCCCCCCTCATGGGAGAACATAATTCAAATATTTATGAAGATTTGTTGGGATACACCAGAGAAGAGCTGGCAGCCCTGGCTGAATCAGCCACCATTTAAAAAAAGGAAACAAGATGGATTGTCAAATATTAAAAGGAATTCGAATTATCGAGGTTAGTGATTATCTGGCGGGACCTGCCACTGCAATGCTCCTGGGACAGATGGGAGCTGAGGTCATTAAAATTGAAAACAAGGATAATCTGGGTTTGAGAACCATAGCCGTTGGAAAGCTGGCAGAGGGGTATGATCCCAATGCAGACGGTTACGACCAGTCCGCCCCCTTTAATTTTGTAAACAACAACAAGCTGTCCATCACCCTTAACATCAAAACCCCAAAGGGGGTTGAATTATTGAAATCCCTCATCAAAGAGGGGGATGTTCTGATCCATAATCTGCGTCCCGGAGCACTGGATAAAGTTGGTCTGGGCTATGATGACCTAGTAAAATTAAATCCGGCACTTATCATGCTGGGTGCATCGGGATTCGGTGCCCGGGGCCCCTACCGGGAATATGGCGGATATGCCTGGAATTTTGCCTGCCACGGTGGTCTTGCCTATCTGACCGGCTACCCTGACATGCCCCCCAATAATCTGACCACGGGAACCGATATATGGAACGGATATGCAGGAACCCTGGCTGTTTTAATTGCCTTGAATCACCGGCAAACATCCGGGAAGGGGCAATTCATAGATCTTGCCCAATCTGAAACAGTCTCTTTTCTTGCCGGGGAAGCATTAATGGCATACAGCCTGAACGGGCAGGTGGAAAAACGGGCCGGGAACAAGGAAAAAGGGTTTGCCCCCAATAATTGTTACCCCTGCCAGGGCAGTGATCAATGGGTGAGTATCTCCGTGTCTGAAGATTTTGAATGGCAGTCCCTTTGCAAATGCATGGACCGCAAAGATGTGGCAGCGGATGAACGATTTGCCACGAAAAGCCTCAGGTGGAAATATCAGACCGAGATGGACAAAGAGATTGGAATATGGACCCGGGCCCATACAAAATATGAAATAATGGAAATACTCCAGGCGGACGGCGTTGCCGCAATGCCCTCCCTTAGCAATATTGATTTACTGGCAAACAAACATCTTAAAGCGCGAAACCTTTTTCAAAAATTAAATTACAGCGGCACCGACCAGATTGCCATCACCCCGCCCTTTCGCTTTTCCCGGGACGGGGTCAGTATCAGCAAGGCACCCAAATTCGGGGAGCACAATGACTATGTTTTTAAAGAACTGCTCAACATGCCCGAGGAAGAAATAAACAGACTAAAAGATGAAAAGGTCATCTATTAATTCATTCCCTATACACTATCAAAAAGCAAATATCATGCTCCAACCAGACATAAGACCTTTTTACGGCCATAGAAATGCGGTCATCTTTTTTTTCCTCTACTTTTGTTTACTGGGGTTTATTTTTTACGAGTGCAGCGTTATTTTTCTCCAAATTGTTAACACAATGGTCTGGAGCCGTGGCCATGCAGCAATTCCCCATAGTTTAAGGGCAATAATGGTGGGTATTTTGCACCCCCTGGGCTTTGCCATTACCAGATTCCTTTCCTCACCTGTTCTGACCTGGCCCATGAAGCAGACGGATATAGACAGGAATATTTCGGCAATTATGATCTTGCCTTTATGTTAATCTGCGGGCTCCTCTTTCCGGGGATTATTGCTTCTGCCTTAATGGCTCCGCAGGTTAAAATCAGGATTAAATTTGCCGAATCAAAAAATTATTCATCCTAGGAAAGAGGTTTGGACTAGAATCTTCCAAAGATCGTTAAAGGGGGTTTATATGGGAAAACTGGACAGTCCGCAAATAGAGAAAGAGAGAACCAGAAAAGAAATTTTTGAAGCGGCAAGACAATTATTTTTAAAAAACGGCTATCGGAATACAACAATCAAGGATATTACCGGCAAAGCATCATTGAGTATAGGGACATTCTATCTTTATTTTGAAAGCAAAGGGGAAATTTACGCCCTTTTGACCATAGACTTCCTGAAATATATGAAAACGGAAATCTTGAAGGCCACCCGGGAAAAAAATTTGTCGCCCAAAAAAAAACTATCCAATCTGAGACAGCTGTTTTTCAAGATGTATGAGTCTGACAAACGAATCCTGATCAATCTCATTCCTTCCCGGTCCACAGATGCATTAAACGACCTGGCACCCGGAATCGCAAGGCAGATTAAAGATCTTTCCAGTGACTGTTTTAATGTGCTTGTCACCACGATCCAGGAAGGGATGGACAGCAAAATATTCCGCAGGGAAAATCCTGTTGTTATCGCTGACATCATCTGGGGCATTTTCTCCGCCTTGATTCTTTTGGCAGAAAACGAGCGCATGCTCGATAATAGAAAAGATTTTGTAAAAACCACATTGGAAACTGCAATGGAAACCGTATACAGGGGGATTAACCCGGTGATTTGATAAAAACCGGCAGAACAGATCTCCCCGGATAAGAACGTGAACGTTCACTACACAACCGCAACATATACGCTGTCACCTGAATCCTTAACTGTATCATGTTATGCTGACTCACCCGGAGACCTTTTACTATAGTTTAATTTCCCATAATTCTTCGGTTAGCTCTTGGCCCCAAATATGGTGGGTTTTGGTGGTTGTGACCTGAAACCCAAATTTTTCATAGAGATGGCGGGCCGTATATAAATTACTCA
>PIVS01000029.1 GCA_003353855.1 Desulfobacteraceae bacterium | reverse complement strand
AGATCTATCTGGTGAATTTCCCTGTAAAGACCGGGTTTTTCCAGGGGATCCTTGTTCAAGAATGCCTGGATTTTAGACAGAATGGGTCCCATGAGATCTATGGTGACAATATGATTTTTAATTCCTTTCCGGGTCAGGTATTGTCTAAGCTCTGAATTGACTATGGTATGAACGATGAGGCTTTCAATATCCTTGACCTTGTCAATGAGTTCATCCACCTGGCTTTCGGAACGAATATGCGCCACCTTGACAACGGAAATCTGGCTGTCGGGAAACTGGACCAGGGTGGATTCAACCAGATTGAAGGCATTAATCCCTTCCCCGCAGGAGGCAATGTAAATCATCTGAAAATCATTGGATGCAATTTCATCTATCATCAATTATATCCTTTATCACCACATTTATTTAGGGTATAAGAAGACTCATATACTAACCCTTAACGAGAGTCAAACAGGAAGGCGCCATGGCACATCAGGACAAAGGACATTATGCAGATAAGCACCCGGGAAAAAGTATCGATGAAAGTATTTCCAAGAAAATAAATTCCCTTGCGGACAATGGCAGTTTAACCTGTGCAGCCGCACACAGTATCGCCAAAGATCATGGTATTTCACCCTTGGATATTGGCGTCCAGACCGATCTTATGGAATATCGGATTTCTAAATGTCAGCTGGGCCTATTTGGGTATTCCCCTGAAAAAAAGAGGATCGATCCTGATATTAAGGTATCCCAAACTCTTAAGGATGCATTGGACAGGGCAAGCATTAAAAGAAGAATTTCCTGCAGCCAATGTTGGGAGATTGGAGACACCTTAAAAATTAAAAGACTGGATATGGGATCTGCCTGTGAAAAAATGGGTACCAGGATCAAACCCTGTCAACTCGGCGCTTTTTAAACTAAAGGGCTTGTTATGGTTGTGGGAACAGGCATCATCAAATTTCGGCTGTTCGGGGTCAATTCCCTGAAAGCAAAACGAAAGATTATAAAATCCATCATTGGAAAAATTGGAAATAAGTTTAATATATCCATTGGCGAGACAGACCTGAATGACAGTCATGACTGGGCCGTTATAGGATTTGCCATTGTTGGGAACGAAGCAGGGTTTATCAATTCAAAGATGGACAAGGTCTTTAATTTTGCAGATGAAATGGGCCTTGCCATGATTGCTGACACCCATATGGAAATCATTCATTTATGATCCCAACCTTATTGGGTCCGGTATAGGGTTCTGGATTTTCCGGGTTAAGTTTTACCTTGGTTCTTTTTTTCCTTCGTTGTTTCTGTTTTCTTATTTTTTTAACTTTTTGCGTTTCCCGGTCATTTTGCCCCTTCATTTTAGCTTCAATTTTTTCAACAAGGCTTCTCAGGGCAAGAAATCGGTTTAGACGCTGGGACCTGTGTTTACCCACTTTCACACTCAGTCCTGTCTTTTCATGGCTCACAAAGACGGCAGAGGAGGTCTTATTCACCTTTTGCCCTCCCCTGCCCGAGGCTTTGATGAATTTTTCTTTGATATCTTCCTTTTTAATCCCCAGATCTGCCATCTTTATTTCCAGGGCCTCAATTTTTTTTTTGTCTGGTCCCATTATATCCTTTGTCTAAATCACTATCCCATTAAATCGTTTTATCTTTTATGCATTTATACAAGGTGCAATAAAAAACTATATTATAACCGCTTTGGCTTGGTGCTAGTCAGGCATTTATTCCAGTATACCGGACACTTTTGATAATAACACGGGCAATAAATAAAATTATCGGGTGACAAACTGAAATAAACCCTTTAAAAAGAAAACACTAATTTATTGATAAGCCTTATTAACCATAACCACAAAAGAGAACCTTTTATATGAATCCTAATTCTCTCCCCACAGGATTCCACCATGTTGGAAATTGTATCCGTCCGCCCAGTGAAGCCAATGCAATACTATTACAGCAACACTTGGCTGTTCCCATTCCAAATGCACCTTTTGCGGCGCTTATACGGATAAAAAATTTGTCCTGAAGAACTGATCTTCCATTGCCATGGCCCTTGCCGCCGATATTACGCCAAAACAAAGTTTGGGTCTGTATATTTCTTTCTCTGGGAGTATGAACCTGAAAAGGAATACTGATTTTTTTTAAGGGAAACGGGTTTTACAATTCTTATCTAAAAACTATTTCAGGGAAAATTTTATCAAAACCAACTAAAATAAATGGTCATTATGCAGGTTCTGCTTTTTAAATTAGTTGGAATTGTTAACGATGTGTGGCCCTCTGTAGTGGGAGCAAAAAAAAACCCACCCACATTTATCCGCAAACTCTATATCTAAGAGTTGAGTTTTATCATGAAATGGAAGCTTGAAAAAGCAGTCAATGACGTTTCTAAGATTGACCGAGTTAGAGATATTCACGAAGAAGATCCCGGCCTAAATGCGGCACAGGTAGGAAAACGATTGGCCAATGATTTCGGGCTAAATATCACACCGTCCACCGTCAGAAAAATGTTGTCTGACGTAAAAGGGGGTGTTGATATCATACTGAAAAGACTGTTTTGATACCACCCCTCCCAGAGAAACAATACTATAAGATCAAACATGGCCGTTTCGATTATTTAAAGCCTGGCTGAATTCTTCCTTTCACTGGTTGGGATGACCATGTCCGATCCCTCTAAAAAGGTTACCCCGCGTTCGAATAGCCTTGTGGAATCAGGTGAACGTCCTTTATTTTTATATAGCCTGTCTGGAAATGATAACTTTACGGTTGTCTTCCACAAACAATCCAGCAGGACAACCGGATCAAATCCGCATGGCATGAAATCCGGTTTGGGGCTGGACAATATCATCTTGTATCTGTATCCTTTTATTTGGTGAAAGGTTGTTTTCCCCTTTGGGCAATTCTTCGTGACAAATATTTTTATGGTACCTGGATTCTATAAATAATCAGTATCGTATAACATATTTTTTCACTGGGTGCCAAACAGCCGGCGCCAGTGAAAATTGCGTTAAGTTCCAACTATAAATAGGAAACGAGAATAAATGAATAATGATTTTTATTATCTTCTCCGAGTTCGATATTCTGAATGCGATGCACAAAAAGTAGTATTTAATGGAAGATATGTGGATTATATTGACATCGCTGTCACAGAATTCATGCGGGTCATTTGGGGCAATTATGATGATATTTTATCTAATGGGATTGATAATCAAATAGTAAATCTTTCAATGAATTGGAAGGCACCAGCTCATTTCGATGAAATTATTGCTATTTTTGTTAAGCCTATCAGAATAGGAACCTCATCTTACTCTTTACAAGTTGACTTCTACAATTATAAAAGTTCCACAATTATAGCATCTGCTAAAATTGTTTATGTAATGGTAAGTGCTACTCAACATAATAAAATGGATATTCCACAAGATATGCGCAAACAACTTGAGAAAGGGGCTCCCGGAATAAAAATTGATCATGCAGGGTCAAAATAGGCAATTAACAATTTTTTGCATGGGACCGGGCTACAGCTTGCCTTTTTGTAGGATGTAGCACTTTCAATAATCATATTTCAGTGGTCGTTTTCGCTATCGGATTATTATCGTTTGAACCTGGCGTTGATTTATTGTTGAGAGGGAATGTGAAAGCATAGGCCCTCCCGGGTAAGGCTTAGCCAGCCACCCGGGAGTGTAGCTTTTGGGAAAGCGCCGATCCCTTGATAATAGGCGCAGGCAAAACGGAAGGTGCGTTAAGGACAAGCACTGACCTGACACCGATAGGAAAGAGAGCCTGTAGACAGGCCGATCTGGTATTCACATCACTGTATCATCATGTGACGGACCTGGATAATCTGCGGGCCTGCTATCGATTATTGGATGGCAATAGAGCTGTCGGTGTGGATGGCGTAACCAAGGAACAATATGAAGAAAACCTCGAAGAGAATCTACATACTCTTTCTGACCGGTTGAAGCGTATGGGATATCGACCCCAACTCAGACGCAGGAGCTATATACCAAAGCCGGGCAGTGAAAAGGTGAGATGCTGCAACGGGCTAAGAGTCGCCTGGCAGGGCATTTCAACTATTATGCTATATCGGATAATTCACAGATGTGCTCTACATACCGCCACTATGTGACGAGAATCCTGTTCAAATGGCTCAATCGTAAATATGCAGATACCAATCCAATTGTGCATTCTTTGGATGACCAAAATTGAGGATAAATTTGGATCAATGTTTAAATAATTGTAGCCCCCCCTAATAGGGGGGGGACTACATATCCGATAACACTTCTATGCCTCACCGTTCAGTTTTCCACAAACTGGAAAAAATATCCTGAACCCAAAATTACTAAAGAGCAAAAAACAAACCTTCTTTTGTTCTTTCTGCTTTTTTATTTTTCTTCAAATGAAACATATTATCTGAGATTTGTTTGCCAGTAAAGCCAGTGAGTTGCTGTAAATCTTTGGTGTTAATACCGTCTTTGTGCTTTTTGATAGCCTTTAGGATAGTACCTCTCACTGATTTCTGTGGCTTGGTCTTTGTGCGTTTTTTGGGCTTTGATGCTGCTGTTTTATTTTTAAGATTCTTCTTGGTTTCAAGATCAGACTTGGTATTAACCTTCATCTTGGTTTCAAGATCAGACTTGGTATTAACCTCAACTTTTTTACCAAACATATCCATCAAGTCACTGATTTGGTTTGAAAGTTTCTTACAGGGTATCTGGAACAATTCGGCTGATTCTTTGTCTAATTCAATGGTAATGGTAATGTTCATGTCTTTTCCTATAATTGTGAGTATATTGAGATTATTAATAATAATACACATATAAGAAAAAGCAATTAAAAATGTTTTCCAGGCTCTACGCTGTTCAAAGGGAACTAATTTTATCAGGGGCGTACCTGGTATTCATTTTCAGGCAAAATGTTTCCAATTGGGGATAAATTGTTAACAACCTGATAAGCTTGGATCAGACGGTAAACATGGGATTTACCCTAATCCCAGCGGGCTTTGGTGTAAGCTTCAATGGTCTCAAAAAGAATCAATTTGTACAGACGGCTATCTCTTATCTCTTTCAGGGTTATACCAATTTCATGAAAATGACACTGATTCCGGGCAATAAGATTTTCCAAGTGTGTTAATCGATCTTGTTTCATGGTTAAAAGCCTTTCTGCATGGGGTGACTTATACCGGTTGCCAGATCATTCAATATTTTTTTACAGATAAAGCACTTGGCCAGATTTGTGGACGGGTTTACTGCGGTCTGGAATTCATTTCAGATCGGGCACAAAAAATGAAAAGTCCCGTCACTAATTTTTGAGGGGATATGCAGTTCGTCTTTAATCAACATATCCACGGGGATGGCATTTCTTAATTCAAATAATTCTTCGGATGAAAATTTTTCCATAAGTCACCTCACATTTATCAGGGTTATTAAATGCTATTTGATAACCTGATTACCGCCTGTTGTCAGTTGCCTCTTAAAGTGTGAAGCCGATTATTTTGTTTAGATCGTCTTTTATTACAGCAGGTTACTTCAATCTTGCGTCTTAAACTCCTAAGATGATTAGTCAAGGCATTAACGGTATTATTTAATGTAAAGCCGGTGGACCTGGACCTTTCATTTTTGATGAATGGGTGAAGGTGATTGAAAACATAGCCCCTCACCATAGGCCGGTTGCTGAATTCATGATAATGACAGGCATGATAGGTTGTGAAATTGCTGGACTTAAAATGAGCTCAATTAAAGAAGACCGGATTTGTATTAACAATTCAATTGTGCAGAATCATGAAAAGGCCCAACTTAAAACATAATACCGAAAACGGAATATACCCATGACCAAAGCTCTGAGAAAAATGGATCTAAATAAGCTTCTCTACCTTTTGTATTTTTGTCCCCCCTACCCTGAATCACAACTTCACCATCTTGATTTTCAATCCAGCTTTTTATGACAATCTCTTTTTTCTCCCGATCTTTTATTTTTTTGCGACCGATTTTTATGGTTTACTATCCTTTTTCTAAATTCAGAAATATCACGGAACACGATATCCACGTACAATGATCCACCTGTATATAATACAAAAATCGATACTGGGATATGCCATCTCCAAAACATAGCAAGTCACTTTCTCAATAAACCAATCCCTTTTTAACCACCCAATTTTCACATCATCAATCCACCATCCACCTTGACAATACCCCGGTAAAAATCATAAATAGCACCTTTAATAACAACCATACACCAAGCAAGATTAACATAGGAGCACCACCAAAATTGGCACTGACTAAAATAGCAATCATTGAAAAAATCTCAGAAGAGATTGACCAGTCACCCCCAGAAGCAAAAGATACAATTGAACATCTTCTTGAAATAATGAAATCCATTTTGGCATCTGGAGAAGATATTATGATATCAGGATTTGGAAAATTTCAGGTCAATGAAAAGGCACCACGGAAGGGAAGGAATCCAGACACTGGTGAAGATATGATTTTGGATGGGAGGAGAACTGTTACTTTCAAATGTGCTGGAATGTTGCGGGATAAGATTAATGGTGAAATGGATTGAAAAAACAAGTAGATCCAAAACTTTATGGCCTTCCAGCACGAACCCTTTTAATGAAAAAGGGCCCAGGTGAATTCATCCTGGTCATTGATCGGAAAAGCAGGATCATTATCAAAGATGCACTCACAATCTTAAAAAAGGCCGAGCAGATAAAAGAAAAGGTTCAAAATGCTTCGGTTGTCTTAGAAACAAGCGCTCCTGTCTGTAGCAAATCAATAAAATTTTTAGAAAAGAATGGCGTGGAAGTGTTGAAGAGTGTTTGAAGTTGGCTTAAAATATTATAAGTGAGAAATAATGAACGACAATAAAAATACAGATCCCATAGTCCCGGCAATGAAGAGTGATCCTGCTCTAAAAGAATACCGATGTCCCCATTGTAGGAAGTTTCTTTTCAAAGGGAATGTTAAAAAATTGAATATGGTGTGCCATCATTGTCATGAAATGATAATTGAGGATGAGAGTGAGTTGATTAAACCTGAAATAGATGCAATATGAAATTTAATAAGGACAATGGTTGTTGACTTTTTTAAGCTATCTCACTAACTATTAAGCAGTTCAGGTGCAAAAAATGCATAATAGGGAATCCGGTTATAATCCGGAACGGGCCCGCCGCTGTAAGTGGGTACAAACGCAGCATCACGCCACTGCCGATAGTTATATAGGTGGGAAGGCGCAGTAAGTAGGATGATCCAAAAGTCAGAAGACCTACCTGGAATGTTTTAAACTCCTTTGTGGCCAAAAGGATGTTTTTGGGATCTTGGATAAAAAAAAGGGATATTCCGGATCGATTTTAAATAATCGATCCGGAATTTTTGTTTTATGGCTCTCCTCAATGATCTACAAACAGGCCTTTTCAAATCCGAAAAACAATGTTTTACCAGTTAAGATAATAAGATCCATTCCAATTACAAAAAGGCTTGGGAGTATCCTGCCCGAAGTTTCAAATAATCTGTTAGCAGATAGGAAATGCCGACATTGGGCGTCACATTGTTGTCATCGGCGGTGTTACCGGCAGGGATTATCGCTTTGACTTCATAGCTGTCATGCCGCAGTCCGCCCGACAGGACCAAGCGATCTTCCATCATTTTGCCTTTAGCCAGCAGAAAACCTGCCAGGTTTTCATAGGATGTTTTTTGGGGACTCCAGGTGGCATCAACTTCATAATCTACCCAGTCAATTCCCCCTGTAATCTGGGTATTGCCAAAAATGGCAGTCAGTTGGGCCTGGGCTCCCTGGTTGTCAGTTTCCTGTTCAGATGGAATCCCGTCGTCCCAGCCATCTGGATTGCTGCCGATGGGATCTACCCATGTGTCTTTGTCATTGCCGTATTGTACTCCGCTGCCTGTGGTGTAATCATCAATGGAGCCTTTTGTAGCGGTTCCGGAAAAATCAAAGTTTTCCACCTCTCCTACAGCTGCGGAACCGTATTGAACGGACGCTAGACCCCTGATGATTTCAATCCGTTCGACATTTTTGGTCATGATTTTTGCTACATTCCCGGTGCCTGCTCTCCGGCTGTTGATCAGTATCAATACATGGCCCTTAAGGTCATTACCGTGGGAATCGGTTCTAAACCCCCGAATACCGATTGTGGTATGATTCCCCGGATACCTTCTTATGGCACCGATACCTTTTTCAGCCAGAAGATCCCCTTATATCCGTGGCAGATGATAAGGTTATCTCCTGTTCATAAATTACAGTGATATTGCTTGTGATAAACCTTCTTTCCTCCTCCACCCTTCCGGCGGTGACCAGCACATCATCCAATGTGCTGGTGGCCTGTTCAGGCTCTGGATCCTGGGCTGACCCCACACCGGGCAGCATTAATACCGTGACCATAAAAACAGCCAAAACAATTCTCTTCATTTTTTCTTCATTTTGAATTCGGTTGTATTTAAAAAATTCTTTTCAATACGAAACCGGCTTTATACCTGGGCATTAAATGAAAAACCCCGGACCATTATGTATAAATGATCTGGGGTTATCTGATTTATCCGCAGATTGCTTTTGTCCTTCCCCTGTCCACGGGGAGTGGCAACTTATGATATTTTCAGACAGGTTTTCTGACTTTCGGTTCATCCTACTGACTGCGTCTTCCCAGTCAAATGACCAGTGACACGTTTGCAACGTTCGTCTCCGATTACAGCGGCGGGTCCATCCTTGATTTTCACAAGGTTCCCTTTTAAGCCTTTTCCAATGGGCACCTGAATTCAACTTTTTTATTCTAAATATTAAACGATATGTCAAGGACATTTTTGCATAGTTTGAGAATAAATAACTTCACTATCTATGTAATTACTCCTGTAAACTGTCATTATCTGGTATAGACAGTTTTTTTTATCCTTGGAATTAAAAATCAATTATATGGGAATGGGAAGAATTAATATCATCCAGATCAGGTCACATGCACATAATCCATGGTCACACTTTATTGCATAGAAAAATTACGAATATTTGATTTGTTTTTCAGAAATTCAACCGTTTTTTTTATTACATCTGAATTTGAAGCAATAAAGGTATGAGAAGCTTTAACAGTGATAAATTTTTCCATGTCTGATAATTTTGTTTCTTCAACTGTGACAATTCCATCGTGAGGTTTTTTTAATACAGCTTGAGATATCCATGAGTTTGGATTATTAATATTTAAACATTTTGTTCCAGCAATAATCATGACACCAGATTTTGGAACCGCACATATTTTTTCTATATATTTTTGACCCATCAATTCTTGGCCAGCCGGTCCCATTATTGTTTTTATAATGGGGTATTTTAATATCCATCTTGCAAAAGCTGATGCATTATTTGGTGGTGCTATCATTACAATTCCATCCAAATTTTTCATATTAAAAATTTTCATCATTCTTCGTACAACAATACCTCCAAGACTATGTGTAACGAAAAAAACATTATTGTAAGCCTCTGAATATAGTTTAACAACATTATATAGTTTGTGAGCAATCTCTGTAATATTTAGTTTCGTGCTTGAATAAGACCAATTTACAACATCAAAATCAGCATTGATAAATGCTTTTTCGAGTTTTATCATTGATGATTTTAATCTACCAAGACCATGGATTAATATTACACAATTTGAATTCATAAAATCTTCCTTAATTTGGTGCCTGTCTATAAACTCATTTTGAGATATAAACAAGCACCGGTAATTGCACATTTAAGTGAAAGAAGCCAGATCAGGTCAGATAATGCACATAATCCATAGTCACACAAAGCAATTTTCATAATCTCCCGCCATGGCTTCATCCTGATATTTATCCACATACTCCTTATCAGCACCCGCCTTGCGAAGAGCATCTTTACATGCCCGATGATTGCAAACACATTAGCGTTGGTATCAATTACTCGATGATCCAGTTTTTTAAAATTGACATAAAATTGCAATATCAGCGATTATCTCCATGCTAACAATAAGCCTTATATTTGAGAAAGGGTGACGGTTTATGTCTCCCCCATGATTTTAGGTTCATATGTTTGGTTGAATCGTTTGATTTGACAAAATGCTCTTTTAAAATGAGATTCTGGGTTGTCGCTATATATAATTTCTTCAACAAAGGATAAAATACTGTCAATTTTGACGGTTTCACATAGGCTGCCAACAGTCTTTGCGGGCAGTTTGTTGTTTATTGAGGCCACCTGGTCAGGATGAAAATACCATGAACCGGAACCTGGCTTTGCTGGGCACGCCGCCTTAAGGCCCCATCACCTGTCAATAATCGCCCGGACATTTTCTGTGCATGGAACAGGCAGGAGCAATCCGGGATGGACAACCCCTGGTGAGACATACTAAGCAGTTGGATCTCCATCAATTCCTGATAGCTGAACCCTTTCTTGTTCAGCAGCCCCTGCTCAATACAGGCCGTAAGTTTATCCCGATTGTCTTCCTGGACCTCGGCAGCCGCAAGGTCTGTCACATGGAACTCACAGGGTAATTGAAAAAAGATTCAAGAAGATCGATCTTCAGAAGATCAATAATGATATTGGCATCATTTACCAGCAGTATCATGAGACAAAAAGGATCTCTTCATCAAATCGTGCCACAGAGGTGTTCAGCAGTATACATTAAAAAATAGGCAAGAATTCCGATAAGGATCAAAGGGACTTTGCCTAAGAATTTTTTTGAACCTTGGTAAACTCTTGGGAAAAAGGAATAATATCCCTTCCAATTAATACTTTTATATTCTTTTTAATTTGTTTGGATTCAATTAGTCTTCCTGTTTTTTGAAAACCCGGGATCTGTTTGGTCAGCTGTTGGGCCTGACCGTAAAAACCCGGATAATAGTAGATGGTTGTTTGATGATGATTAAAATTAGATGCATTGGATAAATCTTGCACATTGTAACCTTTATTTGATAAATAGTTTCCAACCTTTCTTGCCATCCGGTTAACACCGTTCCCGTTTGAAATTTCAATACTGTATTCTTTATTGACTACCTTATGTTTTATTTCCATATTCGTACATTTTTTTAGGGGATCTGAACAAAATACATTTATGGGATAATTTTCAACAATTGTAATAGCCGGATCTCCATTTTCGTCAATGATTGAAGAGCCCATTGAATCCGCATCCAATTTGCTGGTAAATTTTCCGAAACGGACCCTGTAATAGGGTTTATAGGAGTTTCCTCTGTCAACTTTTGTTATATAGGGGCCGTCATATTCTTTTTTATACGCTTTTTTCAGATGTTTTTTAGCTTTGTTGATATCCGAATATGCACCCAATTGAACTGCATAAAAATTCGTTTCAATTTTAGGGTGAATTATAGTTTCTTCGACTATTTCCGTAGGAGATGAATTATCGACAATTAATGTTGTCTGTTCGCTATGTTCACTTTTTTCAATGGGGTAAATTTTTATCTCTTGACTTAAAACCGGCACCTGTTCGGAAGCTATCTCGATTTTAGGCTGAAACCCGGAGCCAAGTTTTGCCCGGACCAATGAAAGGTTATTTTTGTATGTTTTATTCTGGTCATTTAGAACAATCGCCTGTTCAAATAAGAGTGCCGCTTCCTGCAAATTCCCTTTGAGAAGATTGGAATAGCCAAGATTATTATATACATAGTCAAGGGACGGATTTATTTTCAAAGCAGCCCTGTAGGCATCTGCTGCAAGATCAAATTCTTTAAGGCGATCATAGGAAACCCCAAGGGCATTATAGGAATTATAATGCCGGGGATCTATTTTTAAAACCTTTATAAACTCTTCAGCGGCTATTTCATGCCTTCCCTGTTTTTGAAAATGACGGGCCAACCTGTATTGGCTCTCTGCGTCCCCATGAACCGGTTTGACCGTAGTCATAAATTCTTTAAACTCTTTTTTCTCTATCCCGTTCACATTTACCGAAGTATCTGAAGAAGAATACCAATTGCTGAAAGTGGAACATCCGGAAAAAATGAGAATGCCGGTGATGATAAATACAGAAAATCTAAGATTTTTTGCCGGTCTGAATTTTGTTTCCATTATTCTTATCCTCCGTTTGTCATTGGGAATATTTTTGCAGTGCCCTGCATTTTTTAAGATTTTCACTGGCAACAGCATAAAATTGGGGACTGATTTCAATGGCTTTGGAAAAACACTTGACTGCCTTATCAATTGCATTGTTTTTCAGATAGCCGACACCAAGGTTGTTATATGCTGTGGCTTGAGTCCCGCCTTTTTGAAAGACTTCAAGCGCTTTGTCATAAAGTTCCATTTTGGCAAAAACCATTCCCAGGTTGTTATATACTTTTTTGTTGGTATAATTTAATTCCAATGCCTTATAAAAAGCCTTGACTGCTTCTTCATTCTGCTCTGTTAAATATAAAGAATACCCAAGGTTGTTGTAGATAGAGCCGGCATCCGACTTTATTGTAAGGGCAGTCCGGTATTCCTTGATTGCCTGTTTATGTTTTTTTTCCCTGTCATAAATGTTTCCCAACCTATTGTAGGAATTCCATAATAAGGGATCAAGGGCGATGGCTTTTTGAAAATTTATTTTAGCGATCTCATAATTTTTATTTAATTGATTAATCTTGCCAAGGCCTTCATGGGCAAGGGCATGGTCAGGCTGTTTGTTTAGAACCAGCTTAAATTGTTTTCCGGCATCTTCCGTCCTTTTCCCTCCAAGAAAGGTAAGCCCTTTTTTATATTCTATCCGGATATTATTTTTTTCTTTTTCAAGGGATTTTTCATACTGTTGATAGGCCATGAAATATTCGCCCCTTGCCAGCAAGGCATCCCCCAATATTTCATATTCATCTGCAGTTTTTTCAGGAAGTTTTTTTAGTTTTTCTTTTTCAGAGATCTGGTTTTTATATTTAACCTGGGGCAGATTTTTTACATGTTCATAGGACGGATTGCCGTAGCTTACTTCCGGTGTCAGGGATATGGACTTTGAACTGCACCCCGACAAACTGAAAAACACAAACAGTGTGCTAACCAATAACCCCAAAAATTTTGATGAAAGATCCATATTATTTTAAGATCAAATTTTGATAAATTGTTATGGCCGCAGGCCCGAGAATGACCACAAACAATGCTGGAAAAATAAAAAAGATCAGCGGTATCAACATCGTTACCGGTAACTTGGCTGCTATCTCCTCTGCCCTTTGAAATCTTTTTGTCCTGAATGAATCCGCAAACACCTTTAAAGCAGTTGCAATGCTGGTACCGAATTTGTCTGTCTGAATCAACAAGGTCACCAGGCTGTTCATCTCGTCAATGCCCGTACGGTCTGCAAGATTTCTCAGGGCATCCTGTCTCTGTTTTCCGGCTCTCATTTCAAGATTCATCAGGGCAAATTCACGGCTTAAATCAGGGGATGTTGTTTCCAGTTCCTTTCCCACCCGGTTGATTGCGCTGTCAAGCCCCATGCCGGCTTCCACACAGACGACCAGAAGATCAAGGGCATCGGGCAGTCCTTCAAATATTAATATTTTCCGTTTATCGGTTTTTTGTTTCAGCCAGATTTCAGGCAGATAAAAGCCAAGCAATCCAAGGATAACAAGGATAAGAATTATCCATTGCTCCCCCATGACCTTAAAAACAAAAATTCTTAAAAAAATAAAAACAGCCACAAAGAAAAAAGGAAAGAATAATTTTGCACCCATCAAGGCCGTATCAATATTTTTCCAGGTAATGCCGGCCCTTAAAAATTTGATTTTAATGGATGAACCGGTATCAAATGATTTAGCTGTGTCGGAACTGAATAGACTGAAAAAAGAGATCAAAGGATTATCAGGCTTCTGGCCGTATAAGGATTGCTCAGAAAATTTGTTCGTGTCAAGGAGACTGTCTTGACCATACCCATTCTGCTGAATTTTTTTGGTCATCTCTGTTTTGGTTTTCCGGGAATTCAAATATTGGATTATTCCCAGGCAAAGGAGGAAAAAAACAAGAAAAACCAAAATAAAACTGATGAGATAAATATATTGATATAGTAAAGTCGTCATAACAATTCCCGGAAAAATTATACGTTTATTTTTACCATTTTTTTCAGCACCAATGCCCCTATAACCATCATGATTCCCGAGATGCCCAATAGTATTCTGCCAATGGGCTCTTCAAAAAGAGGCATCATAAATTCCGGGCTTGAAAACTGGAGCCAACTGCCCATAAAAATCGGTATTAAAATAAGCACCACAGCAGACAGCCTGCCTTCTGCCGACAAAATCCTGACCTTTCCCTCAAATTTGAAACGTTCACGAACAATATGGGCAAGGCTCTCTATCAGTTCCGCAAGGTTGCCGCCGGTATCCCTTTGAATAATGACAGCAATAACAAAATATTTCAGCTCTTTGCAATCCACTCTTTCCGCAAGGTTTTTAAGGGCAACCGGCACACTCACCCCAAAATTAATTTCATCCAGGGTCTCTTCAAATTCGGTGCCCAGAGGATCTTTAAATTCATCAGCCGTCAGTTTGAGGCTGGCCGTAAAGGAATGGCCGGACTTCAAGGCCCTGGCAATGAGATCAAGGGCCTCGTGCAACTGGCTTTCAAATTTTTCAGTTCTCTTTGTCTTTAATCGAACAAGGTAGACATAGGGTAAAAAGAATAAGATGCCCCCTATTAAAATTGTAATTAGAGAATTGTTCAAATAGAACATGGTTCCCATGTACCCTAAGGATCCCAGCAAAAAAGCCAGCAGCACATAAACGCCAAGGGACTGTTTTGCATTGGCCTGGAGGACAAGTTTGTCCAGATTGGAAACAATGGGCAGGGAGAGTAACATTCTGTTTAACCATGGGATATCGCTGAGATTTCGTTTCTTTAAAATATCTCCGAAATCATCTTCAACCAATACATATTTTCTCAGTCTTTTTTTTATTTTTGATTTACGGGTGGACTGTAGGTTCCTGTAAGCATAAAGGGACAATTCGATAATCAGCAGGGACACAAAAAATATAATGGCACTTAAAATCATGAAATCCATTGCAGCATCCTTTTTATTTAAACCTCAACCCTGAAAGAGGGATCAAATGTAGTATTTTTAATCTCTATTCCGACTGTCCTGAATTTATCAAGAAATTTGGGGCGGATCCCGTTAAACAGGAAATGGCCTTTTACATTTCCCTTTTCATCCACCCGGGTCTGTTTGAATGAAAAAATTTCCTGCATGGTGATGACATTCCCCTCCATACCGATTATTTCCTGCAGACTGATCAATTTTCTTTTTCCGTCGGCAAGCCGACTAACCTGGATGACAATATCGATGGCAGAGCTGATAAACTTTCTGATAAACTCGCTTGGGATATCAAAATTGGCCATAGCCACCATGGTTTCAAGCCGCATGAGCGCATCCCGGGGGGTATTAGCATGGATGGTCGTCAAAGATCCGTCATGGCCCGTATTCATAGCCTGGAGCATATCAAAAGATTCCGAGCCCCTGACCTCCCCCACGATTATTCTGTCCGGCCGCATTCTCAGACTGTTTTTGAGCAGATCCCGCTGGATTATTTCACCCTTGCCCTCGATATTGGCCGGTCTGGTCTCCATTCTTACGACATGGTCCTGTTTTAGCTGGAGTTCCGCCGCATCCTCGATGGTAACAATCCTTTCTGTTTCCGGTATAAACCGGGAAAGGACATTGAGCAGGGTCGTCTTTCCACTGCCGGTCCCCCCTGAAAGAAGGATATTTAATTTCGCTTTTACCAGGCCCTGCAAAAGATCCCTGAACTCAGGAACAAGAGTCTGGTTTTTAACCAGGTCATCAAGCTCCAGGGGGATGACCGAAAATCTCCGGATTGAGACCATGGGGCCGTCCAGGGCAAGGGGAGGGATCACAATATTTACCCTGGAGCCGTCGGCAAGCCTTGCATCAACCATGGGATTTGATTCATCAATGCGCCTTCCCACGGAAGAGACAATTCTATCAATTATTTTCAATAAATGTTCATCATCCCTGAACCTGGCATGTGTCGATTCGAGTTTCCCACACCGTTCAACATAAATATTTTTATAGGAATTAACCAGGATATCGGAAATCGTGGGATCTTTTAAAAATGGCTCCAATGGTCCAAGGCCAAGCACCTCATCAATAATTTCCGTTAATATCTTTTCTCTTTCGGAAAAATTCAAGGGCATTTCATCGGATTGCTCCCGCAATATTTTTCCGGTTACCAATTTAATCTGTTTGATCAATTCATCCGGGTCCATGGTATCAATAATGGACAGATCCACGATATCCAGCAATCGTTCATGGATTTTTGCCTTAAACTCAAAATACTCATCCGGTATGAATTTATCTGTTTCAGGCTCTGCCGTATCTGCTATTTTCTTATAATCCACTGAAATCTCCTCCTCTTTTTCTAAAAGAGCCACCCTTTTTTCTCCTTTTTACGAGAATCGGGTAAAAATTTTTCAACATAATCATCAAAACTTTTTACAATCTTTGATCTTGGAGAAACATCATGAAGTGGTTTTCCCGAATTGATGGCAGACATGGTGGTGGAATAATCATTGGGAATAACCCAGGTCACTTTTTCACCGATTCCTTTTTCAACACTATCCAGGGGGATCACTCCCTTTTTAAAATATCTGTTTAAAACGATATTTATATTTTCCCTTTCAACAAAGCCGAATTCAATCATTGATTTAATAAGCCTATTTGTATTTGAAAGGCAGGGAAGGCTTTGAATGGCCACGATGTTTACCAATTCAGACATTTTTAGAATCTTTAATGCTGTGTCATTCATGGATTGCCCCAGATCAATAATGATGTAGTCATATTTTTTTTTCATTAATTCAAGAAGTGTTTCCATGATGGGGGGTGTCGGAGAGGGCTGGCCGTCAAGATATCTGGGGGATGATAAAATGTGAATGCCTGTTGGATGTTCCGAAAGGATATTAGATAAAAAAAACGCATCAAGCCGTTCTATATTCTTGGTAATATCCCCCCAATGATGTTTGGGTGACATATCAAGGAAAATGGGGATTTCACCAAAAATAATATTCATATCCAGCAGGCCAATGGATGGTTTTTTTTGTTTTGAGGCAATTGTCGTGGCCAGGTTCACCGCAATTGTGGTGGTCCCGACACCGCCCTTGCTACCGACAATACTGAAAATTTTCCCTGGAATACCCTGCTTTTTTTGTTCAATTTTTGCCTGCCGTTCTTTGAACCGAGTTAAGGCATCCTGTATGGCTTTGGGTTGCAGAGGAAAAGGAAAGAACTCTTTGATGCCTATTCTCAATGCCTTGATTAAAATTTCCGGATCTGATTTTTCTGATACAATGAAAATATGCGTGTCTTCGGTTTTATCTAAAAAAAAGTTGAGTTTATCCAGATGGGTTTCAGAATCTTTATCTAATTCGATTATTAACAGATCCGGCTGGTGATTTTCACCTTTAGAAACGACTTTGAATCCTTTGGAAACCTCAATTGCCCTGATAAATTGGTTGGTGATTTCCTGATTCTGAACGGAAAATTTAACAAAAGTTGTTTTCAATGGCATATACTCTCTTTAAATGTATTAATATCTTGATTCATGGTCTCAAGATAGCTTTTTATTCACTTACGTTAATGTTAAACACTTTGGACGTGGATTCCTGTTTTTTAAAATCCTTCTGGTATTTATCAAGGGTATTGATGGCCGCAGTTCCGTCAAATCCCGTCACGGGATTTAAATTATTTTCAGCGTCGGGATTCAGAATCTGACTAAATTTGGCTGTTTCATAGGCCCTGCCATGGTTGGCATCTATCTGGGTCTGCCTGTGATCTACACAGCCAAATGTAAGAACACAGACAATCATTATTAGAATTGGTATCAAAGTTCTCTTCAAAATTCAATCCTCCGTTAGTTCATATTTGTTTTTTAATCAGTTTCAAATGAATGCCCGAACTGCCCGTCGGTATCCGCATTGGCCGCCGCTTCGTCCGATGATGCTTTGGCAGATTTTTTCAGGTTGAAATAAATTTCTGAATTATCAGGCTCCTGGTAAGAATCTGTCGGAAGGGGCTGATTTGCTTTATCCAACGGTTTTACAAAATGCGGGGTTACGATAATAACAAGTTCAGTTTCATCTTTCTGAAATTCTGTACTTTTAAAAAGGCTTCCCAGCAAGGGGATGTCACCAAGAAAGGGGAATTTTTTAACATTCTCTCTTATGTTTTCAGATAAAAGGCCAGCTATGGCAAAACTCTGACCATCCCCCAGTTCAATTGTCGTTGCAGCCCTTCGGATGTTTATCCCCGGTATAATATAGCCTGTATATTGTACCGCCGTTGTAAAATCCAGCTCAGAAACTTCAGAATTAACTTCAATACTTATTTTATCTTCACTCAACACCGTGGGGGTGAAAGAAAGGCCGACGCCAAACTCCTTGTACTCAATTGTAATGCCATCCTCATTTGGTACCGGAATCGGGAACTCCCCTCCTGCCAGGAAGCTTGCCGACTGGCCGCTTAATGAAATCAGGTTTGGTTCTGCAATCACTTTGGCAAGGCCGTCTTCCTGCAATGCGTTGATAAAGGCGGTCCATGTGCTGCTCCCGCTGTTAAATCGAAACAGGGAATTAATTGCAGGTGAAAGGGTGGCTTCTGCTATACCGCCAGCATTGATAAGATTCGGTGTTATTAAACTGCTGAGATTAACCAAACCGAATGTCCCCCCGTTTTCATATAACAGGTCAATCCCTAATTCTTTTCCAACCGTGCGTGACATTTCGGCCATTTTTACCTCCAGCATTATCTGGTGGGTTCCCCCAACCTGCAAAAGGTTGTTCACCTTGCCGTCCGGTGCATATGACTGGGCCAGGACAAGAGCCTGGGACATGTTTCCCACATTGGATACTTTCCCCATAAGGGTAATGGAATTGTTGGTAGCGGTGACCATGAGCTCGTCTTCTTCAGAAAGAATCTCATGCAGTTTCTCTTTTAACCGGGCAATATCATACTTGACTTCGATGTCATAGATACCGATCAATTCATCTTCCTGCCAGAGTATCATATTGGTGACTCCGGCAACGGTCCCTTTAATATAAATCTCATCCGGGGGAAGAACCAGGCAGTCTGCGATTTCGGGGGATCCGACAGATACACGAAATTTCTTTTTTAACGGGGTTCCAAGCTTCATGACAAGGGATTTTCCCAATATAATCTCAAGTTTGTAGGGTTCCATTGTTTGTGGGATAAGAACACTCTGAGCATTGGAATGAATTGCAAAAACAAGGGATAATAATAAAACAAAGACCATTGCTTTTATATTTTTAAGTTGTTGAAACATTTATTATAATCTCCCGATCAAAAGTTAACATCTCAAATTTTAATTTCTTCTTTGGTAAGCTCGAGACCCTTTATTGTTTCAATAGTCACCTTATTTGTTTTTTTGGGTCCTGTATATTTTGTTTTCCTAGGGCGTGTCCTGGGTTTGGAAACTCTTTTGGAAACAGGCGGCTTCACCGGTTCCGGTTCGGAAAATGCTAATGATTTCAGCATTTCCGGCACGGTTATACCCTTTGTCAGAACGATATCAGTGTCGGCGGCACCTCTCAGGGCCAACTGAAGTTTTCCTTCGTTTGCAGCAAGGGTCAGCCTTTCTCCCTGCTCCGGGGTCACTTCCAGGGTGTACACATCCACCGGTGCCGGCTCTCCTTTGCTGTTTTCCTCAATTTGAGTGCCTGAAGCCAGAACCAGCAGGTTTTCAAGGACCATCTTTGTTACTTTTATTTCTTTTTCAGGATCTTCTATGGTGACCAGAACATCCACCCGGTTACCGGGATTGATGAAGCCCGCAATCCCCAGGACAAGATTTCCCTTGACGGAAATAGCCCGATTGCCCGGTTTCAGGACTGCGGAAACGCCGCCTGTTTTCAAGCTGGTGGGTGCCAGCCGATATTCTAAAACAGGTTCGCCCTCTTTTATGGGGGAAACAACGATTCTATCGGAAAGTTCTTCCGGTTTAGAAAAAGAATCCTTGGGAAGGCTCTCTTCCAGATAGGGAGAAGTGCTCAACATTTCAGGCAGTATTTTAGCCCCCCAGGGGATGTCAGCCTTTGCAACCACCACGGGTATGGCACGGCTTTCCTTAACGGTGATCACCGTGTCAGGTGCGGTCTTTTGCTTTATCCATTTATACAAGAAGTAACTGCCGCCCAATGCAATCGTAATTGAGAGCAAAAATGGAACTAAGGCTTTCAGGTTTCCCATGATAAATCTCCTTTCTTCAGGCTAAATAAATTCGTATCTACTTAGATTCAAACCAATATATGTAAATGTTCCCAGGGCAATGGCGATTCCATAGCAAAGCCGTGGTTTATTTTTGTCTTTGATCAAAGGATCTGGCATGTATTTCTTCGTTAAGGCAAAGGCCAATAGGGTATTGAAAAATTGTTTAAAAACCCCTTTGAATATTTTCCTGAAGTACAAAATGACAAGTAAGGCATAGACACCGCCGAACAAGGCGGTAAGCAAAAAGGAAATAAAGGCGCCTTCAGCCCCGAGAAAGGAACCCACCGCAGCCATGAGTTTGACATCCCCGGCCCCCATGCCACCCATGGCATAGGGCAATATCAAGACTGCAAAACCTGTAAGAAGCCCCAACAAACTGAACAAAACGCCCTGAACGCCGCCAAAAAGAAAATGGTAAATCATTGCGCATAGAATGGTTGGAAGGGTAAGATAATTTGGGATTTTTTGATATCTAAAATCAGTAATAGAGGCAAAAACAAGGAGGACGGACAAATAGAGCACCGGGAAACTGTTACTTACAATAATATTGCCCTGCGTTAAAAATAATTGCATCTCTGACCATTCTTTTTAATTTCGGCAAACAGTTTAATTATCGCTAATAAGTGATACATAGCACAATAAAACTCAAATGGGAATGGGGTAAGTAAAAACAAAGTTACAGCCACTTTTCGCAGGCAATACTGAAACAAAGTTACAGCCACTTTTCGCAGGCAATACTGAAAAGTGGCTGTAACTATATAAATTATCCTGAAGGAGTTATATCAGCTGTTGTCTCTGTGAATGTAGTATTTACTCTACCCCCGAGAGTTGTAACTGCCGCAGCTATGACACCAGCAATTAACGCAACCATAAGGGCATATTCAACTGCTGTTGCGCCTTCTTCATCCTTGAAAAAATTGATAAGTTTCTGCATGTTTAATCTCCTTGTTTTAGATTTTTCGTTACGATTAACCCGTTCAAACTTTGCTTATTGGATTATTTTGCAGATTTTGTGCCACATGTCTTAATTTTTGCGATAATTTATTACTTTTGATAATTTATTCTTAATAATCAGTGGGTTAGCAATTTATTACAAGGGACAAGCATTTTCTTCCAGGAGAGAAGAAGGTGGGAAATTTTCTTTCAAGTCAAAACCCCTTAAAAATGGAAAAAAAAGTAACAGTTTTGCCATAAAAAGGTCTTATTTTTGAGAAAAAAACTTTCCATTTTATTTAAAAGAGAGAGGGCAAGGATGCCGTTTGCCGGGATATCCAAGCCACAACCAAAGGCGGTGAGGATAACCGGCATGGTTTTTACCGGCAAAAAGGCAATAACGCTGTAAAATAAGGTTTTATTTTAATCCACAAGAACAGGAATTCTTGCCAGCACTCCTAAATTAGCGCCTCCGGTTCCTCCGGAAGGCACAGCGACTTCGCAGGACGGCTTGAAATAAAC
>PIVS01000384.1 GCA_003353855.1 Desulfobacteraceae bacterium | reverse complement strand
AATAGAGAAGATTTACCCAAAGGTATGGGCGAAGTCCTTGCTGAGGATCTGGGTAAAATGATTCCAGATAATGCTCAGGAAATGCTTCGTGTGGCTGTGATTGGTAATAGGATGTTCAAGTCGTTTTCCCCTGAAATATTGCAGGAGACAAAGAGGTCTTCAACAGCCCTGAAAATACGATTGCAAAGTGTAATGCAAGCTCTATTGCTGAAACGCAGCCGTCTTGGAAGGCAAGGGAAATTAGCGACACATCAATTACATAAAATAGCAATTGCAGATCCCAGAATGTTTATCCAGCATGAAGAGAAGAAAGGTTTTAATACGGCAGTGCATATTCTTATTGACTGTTCCGGGTCTATGAGAAGAAGTAGGATGGATTTGACAACGATGGCCTGTCATGCACTGGCAAAGGCTCTGTCATCAGTGAAAGGGATTAACGTAGGTGTAACGGCGTTTCCGGCTAAAGAACCTTCCTGTAATAATGGCAGCAATCAGGAAAATGCAGGCGTGTGCCCAATTGTGATCCATGGTGATCCTATTCATTCAAAGTTTCATACGAAAGCATCCGGCTGCACACCTATGTCGGAAGCCGTTTGGTGGATATTACAGCAAATGCTGCCTCTCAAGGAGTCCCGGAAGATCATCCTGATATTAACAGATGGTTCACCAGATTGTCTGGCAAGCACGATTAAAGCAATTGACCATGGCCGAAAGCTGGGATTTGAATTTTACGGTATCGGTATTGACGACAACACCATTACGGCGATGCTGCCAAAGCATAGTTGCACCATTAAAGACCTATCTGAACTGGCACTTGCCATATTTGGAATCATGAAAGATGCGTTTATTAACAAATAAAAAATAGGAGATGAAAATGAGTGAACAAGAAAAACCTGTCTGTCCGAAATGTAATGTCGTTGATCATGTTGTGCTTGTCAATACGATACAAAAAGCGGGAACGGCTGTTGGCGGCGTAACTGGCGCTGTAACTGGATATGTTGGCGCTGAATCTGGAGCTACTGTTGGCGGAGTCATAGGCTCTGTGATCCCAGTCGTGGGAACTGGTGTTGGAATAATTGCCGGAGGCGTAACGGGTGCTGTGTTGGGGTTCTTCACAGGGGCCGCAGTTGGAAATGGAGTTGGAAAACATATTGATACATACATAATTGGCGAGTACCGCTGCAACAAATGTGGGAACGAATTTGAAGTGTGATTTAACCAGAATAATATTTACATAAAATTAATCAGAGGCCTTCTTGAATCGTTCAAGAGGGTTTTTTGTATTTTAGGAGGTAATTTATGGATGAACATAAAAAGTACGAACCATTCAAGTTCTGGGAAGACCTGAGATCTGGGTATTTTACTTCGATGATAAAAGAGACCTCAAAAGGCAATATGCTGTCTAATGGTCAGGAGGTCTATAACATCATGAAACCGATCTTTATCCAGCAGCCTGATGTTGAAAAGATGTACTGCATCTTTCTGGACACCAAAAATAAGATTATTGCCATTGAGGAGCTGTCCTCCGGTTCTATCAGCTCTTCCCCAGTTTATCCCAGAGAACTGCTCAAAACCGTTTTAGAGAAGCGGGCAACATCTGTCATACTGGTACACAATCATCCTTCAGGAGACATTAACCCATCATTTGAAGATTTTAAAATCACAGCCAAGGTTAACGTGGCACTTACCAGCATTGATGTTCAGTTACATGATCATTTGATTATTGGTGATAGATATTACAGCTTTGCTGAGCAGGGATGGTTGGAAAAAGCCAAAAGCAAATATGACGAATTCATAGCTTCCAGCAAACATATAGAATGAGGGGATATTGATATGGGTGAAATCGTATTGATGCCGAGAAATGATTCTCATGGTCACTTTGCCAATCTGGGGATTAAAAGTATCCGGGATCTGCAACAATATTTACAGAAAATATTTGAAGAATCAGATCATCAGGATTCTGTAATAGTCAAACTTTATAAGATGCTGTTCCCGGACTGGGAGAAGATCCAAAGAATTGAGGGTTTCCCAATCATCGGCCAGAGTTTGTGGAATTATATCTGTAATCTCTTTATTGAATTTGACAGAGAAAATCATCCGGGCTGCTTCAAAGGCGGGTTGTGGATCAACAATGGATTTGGATCAAGTGAATGTCTTGATCCATGGATGATCAGCTTGGAAAATTGCAAAGTGATCTATTTTTAAATGCCTTTCGTATCAATCCTTTAACAAAATTTAATAAACCATTAAAGCTGTCTGAATATTTATTGGAAAATATTCAGACGGCTATTTCTATTTAAAGGAGAAAAAACCATGAAAATTGTAAAGTCCGTTTTAATATTTATTGGGGAGTAGGCGTGGAAACCCTTGTCGTTACAGGCTTTTGCCCCCTCGGTGGAGACGGAGGTTCCGAAAGTATTGATGATAATAATGAATGTGATGAAGAGATAGAAACTGAAGAAGTGAGCTCTGAAGGTGATGAAACAGAAGCTGAAAATATTTCTGAGGATGAGAATAAAAAGGAGGTGAGTGAAAAAGAAGAATGAATAATTAGTCTGATTTTATGAGAAGGGCGAACTGCTGGCCTTTGGGCTGGCAGTTCTTTTCCATTTTGATTTACTTTTTTGCTTGGAGATCCTAACATATCGCATTGTATTGTTTTAGGGGGCGTACACTAATGTATAGAGCAAGACAATGAAATTCTCGAAATTAAAGGCGTTGAAGTGCTTGGATATTGATGATTTATAAGTGGTGCCTCCTATGAACTGTCATAAATCATCACATTGCTTAACCGTAGAATGATGGACAGGTAATGGACAAAACACCTTGAAAGCAAAAAAGGCTTTCAACCAAAAAGCTGAAAACCTCTGCTGTTAAGTGGCTGGGTGATAAGGATTCGAACCTTAATTGACGGAGTCAGAGTCCGTAGTCCTGCCATTGGACGATCACCCAGCATATTTAACGTTCGGGTATATACATCAAACCTGGAAATGAGTCAAGAATTATCTTGGTTGAAAATTTGGAAATTGCCAGAAAATATGATAGGTTTTTCAATCGGGAGTATTGGTTCCGGGGGATGATTGTCAGGATTGCAGAAAATGCGGGTGGATGTTAAACAAGTTCTTATGAGGAGGTGGGGTGTGGCAGTTACTGTATTGATTAAAAGAAAGGTAATGGCTGGCAAGGGAGAACTTCTGGAAAATCTTTACCGGGAACTGGTTGTCATGGCTGTTCAGCAGAAAGGGTATCTGAGTGCTGAATCCATGAGGCGGGTGGATGTTCCGGATGAACATCTGGTGATTTCCAAGTGGGAACATATTGACGATTGGTCAAAATGGCTGATAAGTGAAACCAGGATGGGATTCCAGGAACGCATTGACGCCTTGATTGATTCCAAAACAAAATTTGAAATATATGAGTAATAATATAGATGAAAACTTCACGGGCATGTTCTGGCAAAATTGAGAGTCTAAGCAGACAATTAAAGGGAATGAAAAAGATTGCCCTGGCATTTTCAGGGGGAGTGGATTCCACTTTTCTTTTGGCATGTGCTCGGCAGGCCGGGCCTGAAAAACTTTTGGCAATCACTGTGTCCTCCCGGTTTTTTACCAGAAAAGAAAAAGATCTGGCAGAAAAATTGGCTGGGTCCATGGGGGTGGCGCATACCTGCCTGGATCTGGATATTCTGGGGCAGGACCAAGTGGTTCAAAATACCCCTCGAAGATGTTATTTTTGTAAGACCAAGATTTTTTCTCTGGTTCGGGAAACAGCTATTAAAAATGGGATCGACACCTTTTTACATGCTGTTAATACCGATGATTTAGGCGATTACCGGCCCGGGCTTGAGGCAGCAAAAGAGTTGGGTTTTCTGGCTCCCCTGGTGGATGCCGGTTTTTCAAAAAAAGAGATCAGGATGTGTTCAAGGGAAATGGGGCTTGAAACCTGGGATTTGCCATCCCAGTCCTGTCTGGCCACGAGGATCCCCTATAATGATCCGATTACCAGGGAAAAACTTGAGATGGTGGACCAGGGTGAATCCTTTCTAAGGGAATTGGGGTTTAACAGCTTCCGGGTGCGATGCCACGGGAATGTGGCCCGGATTGAAATGGATCCAGGGGAGATATCATCTCTTATGGATAAGAATACGAGTGGGATAGTCTCCCATGGACTCAAAAAAATCGGATTCAAATATGTTTCCTGTGACCTTGACGGTTATAAAACAGGAAATATGAATAAATTTTAAAAAAGAATGGGAGATAAATGAAATATTCATCTGCAAAACCGGGGAGGGTGTTTGTCCTTCGGCTTGAAGACGGGGATGTGGTTCATGAGACCATTGAATCCTTTGCCAGGGAGCAGGGTATCATGGCAGCTTCCATGATTATTCTGGGCGGGGCAGATGCAGGCAGTACCCTTGTGGCAGGACCAAAACAGGGGAGGGCGCAGCCTGTTGTGCCGAAAACCCAGGTGCTGGACAATGTCCATGAAGTGACCGGTACCGGCACCCTGTTCCCCGATGAAAGCGGAATGCCGGTGCTTCATTTGCACATGGCATGCGGCCGGGGAGGTTCAACTGTGACAGGTTGTGTTCGATGTGGGGTGCGGGTGTGGCATGTAATGGAGGTCGTTCTGCACGAGCTTTTGGATTCAACCGGTGTGAGGAAAAAAGATCTTGCAACAGGATTTGATCTGCTGGTTCCCTGATGGCACCATTTTCCGGAGAGGGGATATTTCCACCATGAAGAACAAAAAAGAATATTATTTCCCTTCGTGTTCTTCACGGTTGATTGGAACCGGACCTTGCCTATCTGTTCTGGATTTCAAGGCCGTTGAAAAAGTAAGCAATTTCAAATGCAGCTGTTTCAGGGGCATCAGATCCATGAACCACATTTTTTTCAATATCGGTTGCAAAATCTTTCCGGATGGTGCCTTCTTCTGCATCTTTAAAATTGGTGGCGCCCAT
>PIVS01000383.1 GCA_003353855.1 Desulfobacteraceae bacterium | reverse complement strand
ATGGTGGGGCCGGAAGATAGGCTGTAGGAATAACTCAAGGCCAGTCCGGTCCAGGTGAAAAGGGCGCAAAAAATGATGGAATAGACCATCATCTGCCAGAGTCTCTTTGCATAAAAGGATGCAATGGCCGGGGGAATGGTGAGCAGGGCAATGACAAGAACGATGCCCACAATCCGTACCAGAAGCACCACGGTCAATGCGGTGAGCACCAGCAAAAACATATAGAAAAAACTTGTGTTGATTCCTCTTAGAGAGGTAAATTCCGTATCAAAACAGACCCCGAAAAACCGGTTGAAAAAAAGAATGGAAACCCCTAGCACTACCATATCCAGACAAATCACAAAGATAAGATCCCGGGTAGAAATCAACAGAATATCGCCAAAAAGATAGGAACTTAAGTTAAAATATCCAGGGGTTCTGTCAATAAAGAGAATGCCTGCTGCCATACCCACGGCCCAGAGGGTTCCTATGATGGTGTCTTCCCTCTCCTTTGCATAGATGCTCACAAATCCCACAATAAGCGCCGACAGGATAGCCGCAAAAATTGCACCCAGCAGGGGATCTGCCCAGGTAAGCCCCACCCGTACCTGCAAATATAAAGCAAGGCCGATACCTCCGAAGACAGAATGGGAAATGGCCCCGGCCAGATAGCCGATACGCTTGGTGGTGACAAAGGTGCCAATTATACCAAAGGATACAGAGGCAAGCCCGCCCATGATCATGGATAATTGCAAAAATTTATTATCCGGATCAGCCAGGGCATTGAAAAATTCAATCATGGCAATGCCCTTCTTCGCTGCAGCGGTGGTCATGGCGGACCATTTTCAGGTCGCCGTGGTAAATATCCTTGATCATGGCCCCGTCCATCAGGGTGGTGGGATGGATGACCACCTGGCGGTTCACACAGATAACGCTTTTTACATACTTGGAGACAAATCCCAGGTCATGGGAAACCAAAAGGATGGTCATATTCGTGTTCAGTTTTTTGAGAATGGAAAACAGGCTTTCCTCTGTTTCATGATCCACATTGGCAGTGGGTTCATCCAGAAGCAGGATGGAAGGTTTACTGCACAATGCCCTTGCAATCAGAACCCGCTGCTTCTGCCCCCCGGACAACTCACTGAACCCGGTGTGGATATATGATGCCATATCTACTTCATCAATGGCAAATAAAGCCGTTTTTTTGTCATCCTTGGAAAACCAGAACTTTTTTTTGGCAAGCCGGCCCATGAGGACTACATCCAGGACCGTTGCCGGAAAATTCATATCAAGGTGGGCGTACTGGGGCATATATCCAATTTTTCCCCTTGCCTGTTCCGGAGATGTTCCAAATACCAGGACCCTTCCCCTGTCCGGTTTGATTAACCCCAGCATCAGTTTAAGAAGGGTGGTCTTCCCTCCCCCGTTGGGTCCTACAATGCTGGCAAACTCGCCCTTCTTTACCTGAAGATTCACATCCTCAAGTATTTGTCTTTTGTTGTAAAAAAATGAGAGGTTTTTAAAGGTGATGGCAGGGTCAGTCGTCATGGATCATCCTTGTTTTAGTGGGCAAAATTCAAATCAACAGCATGGGCGATACTTTTCATGTTGGACAGATAATCAAAGGCCAACGGATCAATGGATACCATAGTCCCATTGATGGCAGCGGCAATTTTTTGCGCTGAGTTCCGGTCAAACTGGGGCTGAACAAACAGCACCCGGGTTTTTTCTGATTTTGCTTTTTTGATAATAGCTGACAGCTCTTTTCCTTTAGGTGCCTTTCCCATGGTTTCAATTGCCACCTGGTTCAACCCATAGGTGTCTGTAAAATATCCGAAAACCGGATGGAAAACAAAAACATTCTCTCCCCTGAATTGGCTAAGCGTTGCTGCAAGCTCTTTGTGAAGCTTGTCCAGATCCAGGATAAACTCTGCTAGGTTTTGTTCATAAATAAAGCTGTTTTTCGGATCAAATTTGATCAACGCTTCTGCCATGGTTTTGGCCTGCTTTTTTACGAGCAAAGGGCTCATCCAGATGTGGGGATCTTTTCCTGTATGCTTTTTTTCATCTGTTTTATTTCCAGCTCCACCATCTGTGTGGCCATCCTCTTTCATTGTACGAAGCACAATACCCCTTCTGGTATCAATAATCTTAATGTTATCTGAAATAGCCTTAATTTTATCAAGAAGTCCATTTTCAAAGGGAACCCCTATTCTAAAATAAATATCAGATGTTGTCAGTTTTTTTATCTGATCCGGTGAGGGCGCATAGGTGGCAGGACTTTTCCCTGGTTTAACCAGAACCTGAACCCGGGCATATTTTCCGGCAATTCTTTCAACGAAATATTTTTGGGGCATTATGCTTACATAAACGCTTATGGGATTTTTGGCAAGAACCTGTGCCGGCTGAATCACCACAAGAGCGGCTAATAAAATTAAAAAATCTCTAAAATTCATTTAATTATTCCTTTGTGATAAGAATAGAGTATTACAAAAAATTTATTTGTTTGTCAAAATTAGTCATCCCATTCAATAGGTCAGTTTTTGTCAGGGCAGAATTTCGATACAGAGCATCTCTTTTTTTTCATAGAACAGACCCAGGCCTTTAAATAGACCGTTAATCGATTTCATGGGGTTTGTTGGATTGCCGAGGAGGATGGGTTTGTTGGCGCTTCCCGGAACCATGTAAGGGATAGACGAGGGGTCCATGGGCTGGATCCATACGGATATTAATTGTTTTTCCACAATATATGGAAAGACAATGCCCGAGGGGAGTATAAAAGAGCCTGTCTGTTCGTCATTCCCTTTTTTGTTATCAAGTCCCCATTTTTGCAGCCTTCTTTGCTGGCCATGTTTATTCCAACCCAGGTGCATATCCTTGACAAACTGGTGGGTCAGGTCCTGCCGGAATAAAAAGACCAGGGGATCTTCATTGTTTTTACCCCATAAATGGCGGTGGGAGCGGGTCACAAAAGCTCCGGCCTTTTTTTTCCATAAAGCCCGGTCTTTCAAAGGATAATCACCCATGGGAATCTTTTCCAATAAAATAATTTAAATCCTCTCGGGAAAATTTTTGTGCCGCCCCCGTCACCTTTTCGGAGTATCTGCCAAGGTTAGACAAAATGGCAGTCATTTTTAAGTGTTCATTTTCATCCATGAGGCCAGAATACCAGAAAACTTTGGGAATCAGAAGGGCATTAATAAAGGGAATTTGCCGGGCGTGGCAAAACCGGGCTGCCCGGCCGTCATCCACCAGAATAAAGGAGCCTGTTTTCTTGAAATCAAAACCGGCCGCACAAAAAAGCTGAATGGTTTCCTTTTCCCCCTGATCCATGGAGGTTTTCCTTGAAAACAGCAGGGGCCATGACCACTTGCCAGGCATCTGCAAGAAAGGAAAAAAGGTTGGCCTTGTACAAAAGAATGGCAGAAGAAGCATCTGTGAAAACTTTTTTCGGGTTGGGGATGTTCAAAGGATAAATCCTTTATAGATGAAAAACCCATAAACCCCCATGAGAATACCGCCAGCCCACCTGGGCAGTTTGCCAAAAAGAGCGGTTAATAAAAACAGGCCGGCTCCGGCCCACATTATGCAATAGACTGCTGTTTCAAAGGAGGCTGGAACGTGTATGGGAGCGAACAGGGCAAAAATACCAATACACAGTGGAATACAGATATGACAATCACCAATCTGGGAGGAATAGGCAATGTCCCCCCGAAGAACCGCAGCATAGTAAATTGCGAGAAATCCATTGGGAAGGACCATGAGGAGCCCGCTTAAAATTCCGAGGTTTTCCTTGGCAAACATGCCTTTCCCGTGGAGGGTGATCCACTCGATCAACCCGTTGATACTGGAAAAAATGACCCAGGCACAGATGCCGATGAGGACAAGGTCAATGAAGATTCGTTTTTTAATTTTTCTGTCCTTGCGGGCGTTGGTTTTCAGAACCTCAAAGATATGGAATACCTGCCAGAAAAGAAAAACTCCCACCAGCATCCATCCGTCATTGGTTTGGATGACCCCGTCCCTGCCAACCAGCCACAGGGCTGTCGTGAAAAAGACCAGGGCCAGAAGGCTTAAGAGCAGGGACAGGTGGTGGATTTTGGTCTCCAGGGCCTTTCCGTGGGTTTTAGGAAAAAGGTTCAATCCCCAGACAATGGCGGGAATAGCCAATACCAGGGTAAGATTTGTTACATTATTAACCAGGCAGTTTTCAAGGACCAGGTGGCCGTTTGAAGACAGATTTCCGGATTTTGCCATGAGGTAGGCAAAGCAGAGGTTGGGAAACCCGCTGAAATAGGGCATGACAAGGGTTCCCATAATGGTGCCTTCAAATCCGTTTTTTTCCACGGCATTCAGCCGGGTAATCATTAAAAAGGAAGCCGTTAAAAAACAGGCCGTCATCTGCCAGGGCCCCGGAGTAAGCAGTATCTTAATATAGGGGGTAAAAAATTTTTGTATTGCCCCGGCCCCTGTATGGGGTTCCACCAGGATCAGAACCCATTGATAAAATTCGGAATATAAATTAAAAATCATTTCCATATGGGAGATACATAAAAGAAAACCGGGCTTATCGCAACCCATTCTTTTGTCCTGCTTATTGATTTCAGGGACAAGGTCAAAGTATACGGTTACCCAAATTGCCATTCCCGGTGTGAGACCAGGTGTGATTATGTTCTGGATGGCCCTTTTTACCAGGATTGTTTTATCAATGATATTCTCTGTTGTGACTTTCATTGGAACCTTGGATTCTTGAATTGTTTGAGCTGAAAGCAAAACAATCAAAAAAAGAAGAAAAAAATTAGCATAAAATTCAGATAGATAAGAAAAAAAACAAAATAAAGAGAAATAAGGTTTGACAACCACATCAAATTCCTGCATTATTCGCCGGTCTTCAGGAGGACAGACCTTAAACAGCCCTTCGGAAAAAAAAGTTTGATCTTTGAAAATTGGTCAGTGAGAAAACAATGAGCGGGTCGTAAAGACCTAAAA